>CAZUFR010000056.1:0-3503 GCA_964619655.1 uncultured Syntrophomonas sp.
TGGCTGACCGTTTTATGGACTCAACTATAGCTTATCAAGGTTACGGTCGGGGACTGGAACTTAATTTCTTGCACCAGCTGAATCAGCTTTGTACAGGAGGGTTAAAACCGGATCTGACTATGCTGCTGGATCTGAGCAGTACAGAGGCCTGGCAAAGGCGGAAAAAAGATACTCCCGACCGCCTGGAGAAAGAAGGATTAGCTTTTCAGGAAAAAGTTAGGCAGGGATACCTGCTCTTAGCAAAACAAGAGCAAGAACGAATCAAAGTACTGGATGCCGGGCAGGAAGCGGAAAAAGTCCTGCAGCAGGCTATATGCTGGCTGGATAAAATTCTGACAGGATACTGAAAACAAGCCGGGAGGTATTCTTTATGAAGATAGACCGGGAGCGGGATAAAATCAATAGTTTCGGTACTCCAGGGAGAAGTGGTGTACAGGGAGTAAAAAGGAGTGCCGCCTCTTCATCCTTTGAACAGGAACTGGCCCAGCGCCGTGATGCCGAAAGTCAGTATCGCATGCAGGAAATATTAAAAGACATTGACCGCTTAAATGATAAACTAAATCGTAGCCTGAATGTAAATGATTTGATGCTATATAAGAAAAGAGTGAAACAATTTTTACAGGAGGCCACTGCCCGGGCTTATGCCGTAAAACAGGAAAGGGGTCGTAATCGCCGGGGCCGCAGCCTGTTGATTTCGATTGCTACCATTGATAGTGAAGTAGAGCAACTCATTGAAGATTTTGTAAGAGAACGTAAAGAACCGGTCGATGTACTGGTTACCCTGGATAAAATCAGAGGTATGCTGGTAGACCTGATGATATAATAAGGTGGAGTTATGGATTATTTTGCTGGAATTGTTGGTCAGGAGCGGGCTATTGACCTGCTCAAGAAAAGTATGGATAATGCTAATATTAGTCATGCTTACCTTTTTACCGGCCCGGCCGGGGTGGGGAAAATGCAGGTAGCTATGGCTTTTGCTCACAGCCTTATCCACATGCAGGATAAACAGGCCGGGGTATATTTTGGCGAAAATATCCACCCGGATCTTTTTATCGTGGAAAAATTGGAGAATCGCAGCTTAATCAGTAAAGAGCAGATAACTCAGGAACTGGAACCCTGGTTAGCCCTAAAACCGTACCGGGCCCAGCGCCGGGTAGCAATAATCCGGGATGCTCATTTAATGAGTTTGGAGGCGGCTAACGCTTTGCTAAAGACCCTGGAAGAACCACCCGGCTGTGCCTTAATAATATTAATCAGTGATGATGATAATCTATTAGAGACCATTGTTTCTCGCTGTCAGGTGGTTCGCTTTTTCCCGCTGGCAGAAAAAGATTTAGTCAACTATTTGCTAAAGCAAGGTTTAGATGAGGAAAAAGCCTCCTGGGCAGCTCAACTGGGTCAAGGTAGTGTCAGCCGGGCTCTACGTTTTGCTCAGGAAGAAGATTTGGAACAAATCTGGGATGCGGTGGTTGCCATCATTACTGATTTGGCCCGCGGCCGCAGGGTAGCCATCTTTGAGATATCGGAGAAAATACAAAGAGCTCCAGACTTAAGCATTAAGTTAATGGAAACAATTTTAAGAGATACGCTGGTAGCCGGAAAAAGCAGGCAACAGGGTGTTATCTTAGCACCTGAGATTCCGCAACTACAAAAACTGTTGCAGGGTAAAGATCAGGGAAAAATCATGCAAGCGTTGGTGGAAATTAATAAACTAAGGGCTTATTACCGGCGCAATATAAATGCTGTATTAATAAATACCAACATAGGCTATCAACTCTGGGAAGCCCTGCAATAGTTGATAGACCCATTAAGGAGGTAATGTGATGGCCTGGGTGGCAGGAATAAGGTTTAAACCTGCAGGTAAAATATATTATTTTGACTGTCAGGATATTGATTTAGAGGCAGGGGATTCTGCTATTGTAGAAACTATCCGAGGGATAGAATGTGGAACTGTAGCCATAGGCAAACGGGAAATGAGCGAGGAAGAGCTGGTCTTGCCCCTAAAAACGGTGATACGTAAAGCCACTGATGCTGACCTTGAGACGTTTAACCGAAATAAGCAAAAAGAAGAAGAAGCTATGCGCATATGCAGGGAAAAGGTCAAGGAACATCAACTACCTATGCGCCTGATCGATGTTGAATATACTTTTGACATGGGGAAAATTATATTTTACTTTACTGCCGAAGGTAGGGTGGATTTCCGGGAATTGGTGAAAGACCTGGCCGCCATTTTCAAGACCCGAATAGAGCTACGCCAAATTGGGGTACGCGATGAAGCCAAAATGCTGGGCGGATTAGGTACCTGTGGTCGGATATTGTGCTGCAATTGTTTCCTGGGGGAATTTGCCCCGGTTTCTATCCGTATGGCCAAGGAACAGAACCTGTCATTAAACCCGACTAAAATATCAGGCATTTGTGGACGCCTGATGTGCTGCCTGAAATATGAATCGGACTTATATGAATCCAGTAAGGGAAACGAGGAGAACAAGCATGGAGAAAAGTCTGCAGGAGTTAAAATTGATCTTACGGGAACTGATGCTGGAAGTGGGGGAGCTTAAAGAACGGGTAAGCAGGCTGGAAAGAGATTTAAGGCAGGAAGAAGAACCCCCCCCACCAGTTTATAGCCTGGAATTAGAAGGTGAAAGCTATGATAACCTGGGGAGAATTTATAGCCAGGGATATCATATTTGTCCTGCCGCTTTTGGGCAACTGCGCAGTGGCGAATGTCTCTTCTGTATAGCTTTTATGGAAAGGGAGTAATAAGTGAATCCCCAAAGTAAATTGGTATATGAAGGAGAAACCCTGGATGATTTGATTATCGGGGGGTACAAACTGATTCAGCCCCGCCAGGGTTATCGTTTTTCTATAGATGCGGTATTGTTATCCCATTTTCCTGACCTAAAAAAAGTAAACCAGGTAGTGGATTTAGGCTGTGGTAATGGGGTAATTTCCCTTTTATTAGCAGCCCGTTCACCTGCCCTCAAGGTTACCGGGATAGAAATTCAAGAGAATATGGTTAAACGGGCTCAAAGAAGCGTGGAGTATAACTGTTTACAGGAGCAGGTAGAAATAGTTATGGGAGATTTCCGGGAGATAAGTAAATATTTCCCTACAGCATCAACCGATTTAATTGTAAGTAATCCCCCCTTCTGGGGCAGAAATGAGGGGCATCTCAGTAAAAACCCGGAAGAAGCCTGCGCTCGCCACGAAATAGCTATGGATTTAAAGTCCCTGATCCAGGCTGCTGTTTATCTTCTAAGGCCGGGAGGCAGTTTCTGTCTTATTCACCGGGCTGAGCGCCTGACCACTATAGTAAACCTTTGTACTGCGCATAGACTCTTACCCGTCCGTTTAAGGACGGTTCACTCTTTCTGGCAGGAAGAAGCTAAACTGATACTGCTGGAGGTGCAAAAAAGAGAACAGGGGCCTTTGAAGATAATGCCCCCGTTGGTTATCTATAATAAGCCGGGCGAATACAGCGAAGAAATAAACCGTTTATATTA
>CAZUFR010000056.1:3603-7448 GCA_964619655.1 uncultured Syntrophomonas sp.
CTGCGCCAGGTAGATATAATAGCCTGTGAGGATACCCGCCAGACCCTAAAGCTCTTAAATCGCTATAAAATCAAAAAACCACTTATAAGTTATCATGAACATAGCAAGCCGGAAAAAGAAGATTACATTATTGAGCTACTTCGGGAAGGGAAGGACATAGCTCTGGTATCTGATGCAGGCATGCCGGCCATATCTGACCCGGGAGAGCGCCTGGTTAAAAAGGCTATTACCGCAGGCATTAAACTAGAGGTAATACCCGGACCTTCGGCTCTAATAGCCGCCCTGGCCATTTCCGGAATGGATACTACCGCCTTTGTTTTTGAGGGATTTCTACCTTCGCGTAGTTCCCAGAGAAGAGAAAGACTGGAGATGCTAAACGAAGAAACGCGTACTATAATTCTTTATGAGGCACCCCATCGCCTATTAGCTTGTCTACAGGATATCCAAGAAATTATGGGAGAAGAGCGTAAGCTGGCCATCGCCCGGGAATTAACTAAAGTCCATGAAGAGGTTAAAAGGGGTAGTGTGGCTGAGCTCCACGAATATTACAGCCTTAACCCGCCCCGGGGGGAGATAAGCATAATTATAGAGGGTAAAACAGTAGTGATAAAACCTCGCAGCCTTGAGGAAATCACCCGGGAAGTGGAAGAGTTGCTGGAACAGGGAATGGATAAAAAAGAGGCCTTCAAAACGAAGGCCCGCGAGTACGGGATTAAAAAATCCATGCTCTATAACTATTTTGTTAAATCAAAATAAAAACTATGTATTAACCTACTTGTTTGGTTAACTCAGTAAGACAATTTCTGCAGAGGTTTTTACCTTTATAATTAAATACTTCTTCGGCATTACCACAGAATATGCAAGCGGGCTCGTACTTCTTAAGTATAATTTTTTCGCTATCAACATAGATTTCCAGAGCATCTTTTTCTTCAATACCCATGGTGCGTCTCAGTTCTATGGGAATAACAATACGACCCAGCTCATCAACTTTTCTTACTACACCGGTTGATTTCATCATAATTACAACCCTCCTCTTTTATCCAAAATTGCTCCTCACCGCAAATATACCATTGCTGGGATAAATAGTCAAGCATTTTTCTACATTATAAGACGAAAAAATAAACTATAAAGTATATATTTGTTTATTATGGGCTAAATAATGCGCTAAAACGCAAGATACCTCCGTTTTTATCAATTACTGGTATTCTTGCCGAAGCGCGGATATCAAGCCTCATATAGTGAAAAACTATTAAAGAATGGCTTCTAATTGTTTGCTGTATAGGACAAGTTTGCTTATTATATAAAAGGAAACTAATAAGAATTTAGAATTGAGAATTAATAATTAAAAATTAATAGAGGAAAGCTAATGCTTTCCACCATGAAAAAATAGTAAAAGCTTGCTTTTACAACCTTAATTTTAAATTCTTAATTTTTAATTGAAGAATGCAGGAGGGACTAAAGTGCAGAAGAAAGAAAGTTTTTACATCACTACCCCAATTTATTACCCCAGTGATAATTTACATATAGGCCATGCCTATACCACAGTGGCAGCCGATTGTATGGCCCGTTTTAAGCGAATGCAGGGATATGATGTATTTTACCTTACGGGAACGGACGAGCATGGTCAGAAGATAGAGAAAGTAGCCCTGGAAAAGGGTAAAAAACCCCTGGAATACGTAGATGAGATAGTAAATAATATTCGTAACCTGTGGGACACCCTGTTAATAACTAACAATGACTTTATCCGTACCACGGAAAAACGCCATGAAGAAGTAGTCCAGAAGATATTTCAGAAGGTATATGACCAGGGGGATATATTTATATCCCAGTATGAAGGCTGGTATTGTACCCCCTGTGAAACCTTTTTTACCCAGCGCCAACTGGTGGAGGGAAAATGCCCCGACTGTGGTCGGGAAGTAGAAATTTTGCAGGAAGAAAGCTATTTTTTTAACATGGCCAAATATGCTAATCGCTTGCTGGAACATATTGAGAGTCACCCTGAATTTATTCAGCCGGAATCCCGTCGTAATGAAGTAGTTAACTTCATCAAGATGGGGCTGGAGGATTTGTGTGTATCCCGTACTACCTTCCAATGGGGGATACCGGTACCCTTTAATTCGAAACATGTGGTTTATGTTTGGTTTGATGCCCTGATAAACTATTTAAGCGCCATTGGCTATGGCAGTGATGAAGAAAAATTTAACCGTTACTGGCCTGCCGATGTGCATCTGATGGCCAAGGATATTATACGTTTCCATGCTATTATCTGGCCTACCATGTTAATGGCTTTGGACATTCCCCTGCCCAAGAAAGTCTTCGCCCATGGCTGGATTATGCTGGAGGGGGGTAAGATGTCCAAATCAAAAGGGAATGTCATTGATCCGCGCATTCTTATTCAAAAATATGGGGTAGATGCGGTACGGTATTACCTGATAAAAGAATTGAGCTTTGGCCAGGATGGTATATATTCAGAAGAAATGCTGGTTAAACGGATTAATTCTGATTTGGCTAATGATGTGGGTAATTTGATTAGTAGATCCGCAGCCATGATAATCCGTTATTTTGATGGAATAATCCCAGCAGCTAACGATAGCCAACCGGTAGATCAGGAACTACAGAATCTGGCTGCACAGGTATACCGGGAAGCCACTGCTAAATTGGAAAACCTGGACTTTTCCGGCTACCTGATTGCGGTTATGAAGCTGGTTTCCCGGGCTAATAAATATATAGATGAGACTGAACCCTGGTTGCTGGCCAAAGAGGAAAGTAAAAAGACCCGCCTGGCTACGGTAATGTATAACTTGGTAGAAACCATACGAATAATACTTACTATGCTGGCTCCGGCTATGCCTACTCTGGCCGAGAGGGCTAACCGGCAGGTACAAGTTTTTGCAAACCCTGACCAAATTAATTGGGAAGAAGCTGGACGCTGGGGTCTGGTTAAAGCCGGTGCTGCAGTTAAAAAAGGTGAAATACTATTTCCCCGTATTGATTTAAAAACGCTGGAGGAGGAGAACATAATGGATGAGAACAAGGCAGATATTGTCAATAACAAGGATGCAAAAGAAAAAGAGGAAAAACAGCCTGAGTATATAAGCATCGAAGATTTTGCCCGGGTGGATTTACGGGTGGCTGAAGTAATAGCCTGTGAAAAGATGGAGAAGGCCGATAAACTACTGGTATTACGGGTACGTCTGGGTGATGAGGAACGTACTGTAGTCTCAGGAATAGCTAAGAATTATAAACCTGAGGACCTGGTAGGTAAAAAAGTAGTTCTGGTAGCTAACCTTAAGCCTACCAAACTGAGAGGAACCCTATCCCAGGGCATGATTTTGGCTGCATCCGACCCTGATGATAACGATATTGAGGTTCTAACCCTGGAGCGCATATCATCCGGCAACCGGGTAAAATAAGAGGCAGGGTATTTCTACCAATGGCTCCTGCATATTTATGCATCTTAAAAAGGGTTTTTGTAGTAGAACGGGAGGGTTAATCAATGTTAATTGACAGTCATGCTCACCTGCAGGATGAAGCCTTTCAGGATGATTTACCTGAGGTATTGCAGCGGGCCAGTGAAGCTGGTCTGGAAAAAATCATATGCATCGGCTATGATTATGAATCGTCTGCAGAGGCGGTAAAACTGGCGCGTAAATACCACCAGATTTATGCGGTGGTAGGGGTACACCCCCATGATGCCAAAACCCTGAAAGAAGCGACTATAGCAGATTTATATAAGTTAGCCCGTGAGCCCAAGGTAGTAGCCATTGGGGAAATCGGGTTGGATTTTTACCGCAACCTGTCTCCCCGTGATGTACAGGAAAAGGCCTTTATAGCTCAAATTAAAC
>CAZUFR010000057.1:0-7396 GCA_964619655.1 uncultured Syntrophomonas sp.
TGGTAAATAGCCGGCAACACCGCTATGAAGATAAGATATCCGCCAGTATATCTGTAAAAGTACCGCAAGATAAATTAACCGTTATGGTGGAAACCATATCCGGTTATGGCACATTATCAGATAAATCCATATCTACTGAGGATGTCACCGAGGAATATTATGATGCCGAAGCCCGGCTAAAAGCACTGGAAGCCAAAGAAACCCGTCTTCTGGCTCTGTTTAACAAAGCTAACACTATTACAGATATTGTTAATATTGAAAAGGAATTAGGAGCAGTTCGAGGTGATATCGAGGTTATTAAAGGACGTCTGAAATATTTGACCAACGCCACCAGCTTTAGCACGGTTAACGTCACTCTGGAACAAGGACTGTCGGGAACCTTAAAAGCCCCACAGGGAACTTTAGGCAAAGCCTGGCAGGGACTTATATCCAGTCTGAATACGCTGGTTGATTTTGGCAGCAGTTTAATTGTATTCCTGGTGGTAATACTGCCCTGGATAGTAGTAATCGGACTCTTTTTCTTCCTCATCAGATACCTGTATCGGCGTTACAAAAAAACGGGTTCACCTGAATAAACCAATGGGTGAACATCCGCGCTATTGCAAAGAGACATACTGGGGTTTAAATGGTTGTCTTGGCCAGCTAAATATGCAATGCTAAAGGTGAATAATTATTTATGAGGTAATGGTATATGAAGAAAAGAGGCCTTTATAAGATTGGGAAAATGGCGATTGTGGCGGCATTTATAATAGTAATAGCGGTTTTGGTAATTAACTGGTACGTCAAATCTACTGCAACCGAATACATAGTAAACCCGGACAAGCTCCCGCCAGCTGATGCCATTCTGGTGCTGGGAGCTTATGTATATCCGGACGGAACCATGTCTCCCATGCTGGCGGATCGGATAAACGTAGGATATGAACTTTATCAACTGGGGAAAGCACCCAAGCTCTTAGTCAGTGGAGACCATGGCCGCCAGGATTATGATGAAGTAAATACTATGAAGGCATATTTGAAGAGTCAGGGCATTCCTTCCGAGAATATATTCATGGATCATGCCGGATTCAGTACCTATGAGAGTCTTTACCGCGCCCGTGATATCTTCAAAGTCAAGAAAGTCATTATCGTAACCCAGAAATATCATCTGCTGAGAGCGGTGTTCATTGCCCGGGAATTAGGGCTGGAAGCCTATGGAGCAAGTGCGGACTTGCATGATTATGGATCGGTCATGTTCAATTATGAGATTCGAGAAATCGCCGCCCGAAATAAGGATTTCTTCTTGAGCAAATTCGTCAAACCCAAACCTACTTTTCTGGGTGATCCCATCCCGGTTTTCGGTGACGGAAGGACCACTGATGATAAATAGAATTCTTGACAATAGGCTTGAGCCATATCCATGGGATTGAAATGGCTAATCAGATAACCGCCTACGGATTAAAGAACTGGTATATACGACATGGTTTTTAGAATTACTCCCATCTTCCTTTTGAAGTATGCCTGATGGAGAAAAGGGTTAATGTATAAACAGGGTTTGCTTCTACCTGCTTATTGTCTTATTCAACACAGGGGGATAAGTGGACCCTGGGTGGCCGAGGGATACCTTTTCTGGCCATGGAAAACTGATGAGCCAGACAGAGTACCCCTGTACATATCAGGTCGGTCTAAATAAAATATTAAATGTTGGCAAAAACCCTGGCCAGGTCGATTTCCAGGCCTGGGAAGAGTTCGCACGACAGGGTATCGTCTGCGTAATAGGTTCCGGTTTTTTCGTAAATACCTTTGTCATTTAAATGATATACCTGGAGAACCTTATCCTTCGGAAAGACGACCCAGTATTCTTTGACCCCGCTCTTTTCGTAGAGATTATACTTTTCCGCCAGGTCTTTTTTAGCGGTTGCAGGAGAGATTATTTCCACCACCAGGTCGGGAGCACCCTTGCAGCCCTGAGCATCGAGCCTGGCCAGGTCACAGATGACGCACAGATCAGGCTGCACTACCGTGTCTATTTCTTCATCTTTTTCTTTTCCCCGGGGCAGGCGCACATCAAAGGGGGCATGAAATACCCGGCAGGATTTGTTGGCAGCAAACGCAATCAATTGTCCTAATAGTTGTGCAGAAATATTCTGGTGCTCGGTTGAGGGTGCCGGGCTCATATCATAGGGCACTCCATCGATTATTTCCCATCTTTCCTCATCAGGCCAATGCAAGTAGTCACCATAGGTATATTTCCTGTCTGATTTAGGGGAGGATATGGACATAATACTACCTCCTTTGGGAACTGTCTCATTTTGTTGCCAGCCTACTGTAAATATTTACAAAACCATAGTTTCATTATACTTGAGAGTCTACATCCAGGCAAGGCAGGTTATTATCATAGCTGTGGTTCCGGGGATGACGGCTGTTCTTATCGGGTAATATGCCCTGATGCCACATTAGGTAAGTTTTGCCGTGTTGGAAAATGATAATATATCTAGCCTCTATTTTAAAGAGCTCGTAATCAGGGATAAAGATATTTTTGTACGCTTAACTAGCTTTTTTTCAGCATTTGAAAAGCCTGGCTTTAAACTTGAGCAAGAAAGCATTTTATTGGATACTCTTATACAGCTTTTTAGCCGCTATGGCGATAAGAATATTAATAGCGAGCAAAGGGGACGTGAGCCTTTACTTATAAAGCGAGTGCGCGAGTATCTGGAAGAAAACTATGCAGACAATATCAGCGTTGAAGAATTATCATCAATTAGCGGATTCAGTCCTTACCATCTAATTCGTACTTTTAGTCGACAGGTGGGTTTACCTCCCCATCTCTATCAAACTCATATAAGGATTAAAAAGGCCAGGAGTCTGTTGGAGCAAGGGGTGTCCATAGCTGACGTTGCGAGCATAACCGGCTTTGTTGACCAGGCCCATTTTACCAGGTGTTTTAAGAAGCATCTGGGAATTACCCCGGGGAATTATCCCCTGGCTAGAAAGACTGTCTTAAAAGCTTAATATCCCCTACTCTATAAGTCCACCTCTTTACGCTATTGCAGGGGGGCATACTTTAGCATGATTTTTTCTGCCGTTTTGATGCCATCGACTGCAGATGACATTATACCACCGGCATAGCCTGCGCCTTCACCCATAGGATATAAACCCTGGATGTTTGATTGCGCGTTTTCATCCCGGTTTATTCTTACCGGTGCAGAACTTCTAGTTTCCACCCCGGTCAAAATACTGTCTGGCATAGCAAAGCCTTTGATTCTGGTATCAAAATACACTATCGCTTCTTTTAGAGTTTCTATAACATAATGAGGCAGACAATCCTTAAGCGGGGCGAATACCACCCCCGGTTTGTAGGTAGGTTGCACCCTGCCCCACCGGGTACTGGGCTGATCGGCCAGAAAATCCCCGGTTAGTTGAACTGGAGCCTGGTAATTCTCTCCGGCTATTTGATAAGCCAGCCTTTCCCACTTTCTTTGAAATTCAATACCGGCCAGGGGGTGGAGGCTATTATAATCAGCCGGTTTAACCCCAACCAGTATGGCTGCATTAGCATTATTTCCATCTCTTTGCGACTGACTCATGCCATTGGTAACAACACCCTGTTCTTCCGAAGCCGCAGCTACCACATAGCCACCCGGGCACATACAAAATGTGTAAGCTGACCTGCCAGTAGGTGAATGATAGGCCAGCTTATAATCAGCGGCGCCTAGCCCAGGATGTCCGGCCGCATCACCATATTGGGCCTTATCAATAAATTCCTGGGGATGCTCCATTCTAACCCCTATGGAAAAAGGTTTTTGGCTCATAGTTATGCCCCGGCGCAGCAGCACCTCATAAGTATCACGGGCACTATGACCTATGGCCAGTAAAATAACCTGGCAGCGAAGTTCCTCATTATCATTGATGATTACGCCATGTATATTCCCATTCTTTATAATAAAATCCGTTACTTTGGCTTTAAATCTCACTTCTCCCCCATAAGTAATAATCTCTTGTCTTATGTTTTTAACAACCGTCTTGAGGATATCAGTTCCTACGTGAGGTTTACTCTTATATAATATCTCCGGCGGCGCACCAGCCTTAATAAACTCCTCCAATACATTGCGACATCTCCGGTCATTTATTAATGTAGTAAGTTTACCATCAGAAAATGTGCCTGCTCCCCCTTCCCCAAACTGTACATTACTTTCAGTATCCAGCAGGCCCCGATGCCAGAACTTTTTTACCTTTGTAGTTCTGGTTTCCACATCCTCTCCCCTTTCGAGGATGATAGGGTTATAACCATTCCGAGCCAGGAGCAGCCCGGCAAAAAGGCCTGCCGGCCCCATACCAATTACCACCGGTCGTTCAGCCATGTCCTCAGTTCCCAATGGCACACCTTTATAAGATAAATCGGGAGCAGGGATGATCCCTTTGGAACTATGTTTTCCCAATATGCGCACTTCATTGTGAATCTCAGCATCTACCGTATATACGAAAAATATCTTATCTTTTTTCCTGGCATCAATGGATTTCTTAAATATTTGAAAATCAATCAGTTCCTTATCACTGATTTTGAGTTGGGATAAGACTAGTTTTCGTAAAGCCTGTCTTTCGGTTTCAGCATCGGCAGCTGTATCTATTCCTATTTTTAAATCAGACAGTCTGAGCATGTTTACCTCCTAGTTAACGGAAAATCATTGAGCCGCACTTTGTCCTGCTATATATCCAGATGACCAGGCCCACTGCAGATTAAAACCGCCGCACTGTCCGTCTATATCTATTATCTCACCGGCGAAAAATAGGCCTTCAACCAATTTGGATTCCATCGTATCTTGATTTATTTCCCTGGTATCCACGCCACCTGCGGTTACCTGGGCACTAGGCCAACTCCTGGTTCCCCTGATCTTAAATCGCCAATCAGTTAAAATATCTACTATCCTTTCCAGCTCTTTAGCGGATAAACCAGCTACCGGTCGCCCCATATCATTAATACCCGCTTCCATGAGCACTACCGGAATTAACCTTTTATTTATAAGACCCACCAGGCTAAAATCAAGCGGTTTTGATGAACTTATTTGCCAGCGTTTTTTTAAAAATGTCCTTAACTCATCTTTGGGCATCATATCCATGATAGTTATTTTTAAATAAGCTTCCTGGCCTGCCTTTAACAGTTCCCCTGCTTTCCTGCTTATTTGTAAAATGGGGGGTCCTGATACTCCATAATTGGTAAACAGAATATCTCCCCGGTCTTTAGCCACAGATTTATTGTTATGTATAATTTCAGCAGTCCCGACAAATTTAACTCCATCAAGGCGTTTAAAAAAAGGTCCCTCCAACTTTAGCTGCACTAAAGCCGGAAAAATATCTATAATAGTATGTCCCAGCCGGGCTGCCAAATCATAACCACTACCATCAGAACCGCTGGAAGGCATAGCTTTGCCGCCGGTAGTAATGATAACCCTATCACTTTTATATACTTTGCCGTCTTCCAACTCCGTAATAAATTTGCCGTTTTTCCTGATATCTTTTACATTGGCATCGCAAACAACATTAACTCCCAGCTGGTTTAATTCATATAAAAAAACATCCAGAACACTTGAAGCCTGGTCAGACATGGGAAAGACCTTGCCAAAATCCTCTACTTTATGGGCAATCCCTAATTTCTCAAAAAATCTAATAGTATCATCTACGGTGAAATTTGATAAGGCACTGTAAGTAAATTTAGGGTTATTGCCATGATAATACGTAACATCGGCATTTATATTAGTGAAATTGCAGCGCCCATTTCCGGTAGCCAGTATTTTTTTACCTACCCGCGGATTTTTCTCCAGTATGGTAACATCAGCGCCCAACCTGCGGGCAGAAATAGCAGCTATCATTCCCGCTGCCCCTCCCCCTACAACTATGACCTGCCTTTTTTTCTCCATAAATGCATACTCCTATGTCCTTTTTATTTATCTTAACATCAGTTTACTCAAAAAGCCTGCTGTTGATAAGTAGGGCGTGGGACAAGCCACTCCCAAAAAAGAAAAACCGGGGAAATATACTGTCTAAGGTACATAATAGTTGTGATAAACTTAATATAATTAAACTTTTGGCAAGGTAGGTTTATAAATATGAATTTACCAACTGAAATTCAAATACTAAAACTTGTAATAACTAAACTAGAAGAACTGGATATACCCTATATGCTTTCCGGTTCAGTTGCCAGTAGCTTTTATGCCCAACCTCGCATGACCAGAGATATTGATATTGTAATTGAGCTTGCTGCTGAACAAATTCCTAAGATTACGGAAGAGTTTTCCGCGGATTTTTATATAGATGAAAATGATGTAAACAAGGCTGTTCAACTACAGAGCATGTTTAATATTATTCATTATGAGGCCGTAGTTAAAATTGATTTCATCGTCCGCAAAGACTCTCCTTACCGGCAGCTTGAGTTTGAGAGACGGGTCAAGAAAATGATTGCTGATTTTACATTGTGGGTAGTAAGTCCCGAGGATTTGATTGTTTCCAAGTTGTTTTGGGCCAGAGACAGCAAATCTGAACTGCAGCTAAATGATGTAAGCAGTATAGTAAAATACCAGGCCGAAAAACTTGATTGGGAATATATTGAGTATTGGGTTAAAGAACTAGGTTTAGGACAATTATGGGGGGAAATTGAGAAATGAACGATACTTGCTCAACGGTAGAAAACAAGTTATTTGAAATGATGCAGCATAAGACTGAGAGCGAAAGATTTTTCATGGGTGCTTCTATGTTTGATATGGCGAGGTCGGTGACCCGAGCTGCGATTGAAGAAGATAAACCGAACATTTCCCCTGCTGAAGCCAGAGCTGCGTTCTTTCGTCGCTGGTATGGGGAAGACTTTGATACCAGTAATCGAGAAAAGATTTTAGAAGCAATGCGTCTTATTAACATTCCTTTCGAATAAATGACTAATAAACAAAGTTATGGCTATAAGACGCACGATAAATAAAGGAACTAAAATTATGGGAAATAATTTTAAAAAACTTTTAGGTATGGCATCAGTATTCCATTTTCCATGGGTAAACCACCATATTTTAGATCTTATGACTTGGAGCTGCTTTTGATCCTGTTCGTTTATTTTCACACCGTCAGCTAGTTTTTTAAAGCATTCACTATCACATTGAAATCAGCTGGTTGTCCATGATCATCAATCCAGAATCCCATGCCTCTAACCCCCCATAATACGTTTTGAATATACTTCGACATTATTAAAAAACTCCCCTGTTTAGGTGGCTTTAAAAAGCTAGAATTATGAGATTTTGAGAAAACTATGATTTAATGAGAAAGCCCAACTTTGGGCTGTCTGTTTTATTGGAAAAGCTCCGGATTTGATAGGGACAATGAACCTGAACCTGTCCCCATGTCCCATATACAGACGAGGTCCCCGTTGAGCTAAAGCATT
>CAZUFR010000058.1:0-7304 GCA_964619655.1 uncultured Syntrophomonas sp.
TGCCTAGTTGTCCGTATTCATTACCACCCCAGGCCCACACCGTACCATCGTTTCTCAGAGCGAGGCTATGCGTCCTACCACCGGAAACTGCTGCCACCCTATCAAAATTATCCAACCGAGCCGGAAGACGTATTTCCTGCCCCCAGGTCCAGACGCTACCATCGCTTTGGAGAGCCAGATTGTGGTGCCAACCGGCACTTACTCCGGCAGCAATATCTACTTGATAATCCACTAACTGGGTCTTAAATTCCCAGGAATAGCTCTTGCCCAATTTGATATCATCTTGGGCGGCAAAATCTGCTCCCAGTTCAATAACATAGCTGGTATCCTGCTGTAGAGTTGTACTCAATTCCAGGCAGCTTAATTCTCCGGTAAACTCGGCAATAGGCCGGTATCTGAATTTGCTGGCCACAAGTTCTACTTCATCACTACTATCTAATTTCTTGAGAGTAATGTTATTAATCCAATTATCTGCCAGGTCCCTGGAGAAATACCAGCAGAAGTAAACTTTATTGGGATGAAATGCTGTTTCAATTTTGTTTTTAACCGCATCTTCAGTGGAGCTTGCACTATCATGTTTCGAAGGCGGATTAAAAAGCATAAAATCAAAGCCTGCTCCCAGGGTGGGAGACCAGTCTTTGGTAGTTACAGACAGTTCGGGTCCATTCTCACTACAGTTACCCACTTCATCATATGCTTCAACCTTGAAATAGTAGGTTTGATTGGCGGTTAAGCCTTCCGCAATATCGCAAGTTAAGACATCCGCTCCTACTTCCTTAACCGATTTGTTATCACGAAGAATTTTATAACCCGTAACTGCTATATCATCTTCCGCCGGGGTCCAGGTTAAAGTAAGCGAATCTGCCATAACGGCTGAAGCCGATAATTCACTGCCTGCAGGCCATTCGGGAGCAAAAGTATCCTTTGCAGGTGTAGTTACTTCTAAACTCAGTGGTGGACTCCAGTTACCTGCCGCATCACCGGCCTGAACTATAAAAGTATATTCGGCACCTGGCTGTAACCCGGTAACTTTATGGGTTCTGGCCAGTCCGTCATCAATTACAACCAGTTCCTCATCGTTCTGATAAATTCTAAAGCTGGTTACACCAACATTATCACCAGCATCAGGCCATTGTAACTCTAAACTACCGGCTTTAACCTGATTGGCTTGTAATAAAACATTTCCCTGCCAGTAAGGACTGTCTCCATCTCCGGTATTGAATTCCCAGAGATAATCCTGCCCCAGGGTCTTACCAGTATTATCTTTAATATTTCGTCCCAGTTTTACCACGTAAACTGCAGATGGCTCAAGTTCTATACCGGTCTGAGCAAGATCTAATGCCAGACTAGAACCAGTTTCAACTGTGGTTATCTTAATGTTGCTAGATGCCAGGTCTATTTCTTGCCCATTTTCTTTTTTATAAAGACTAAGATTTTCATATACACTCATCTGGTTCAATACTTGGTCAAATTCCCAGGAGAAGTTAACTTGACTGCGGTCCAGGGAATCAACTACCCGATTATACACTTCTCGCTGATTGTTTACACTCTTATTTACTGCATCATGGGAATTGAGCCGGAAGGGTATACCCGCTCCAACCGTCGGGGAAACTTTTTCTCCGGCTTTGGCTGTCCTTACGGTCAGCACCGGCCCGTCCGTACTCCAGTTCCTGTTGCTGTCACAGGCTTGAACTTCAAAGGCGTATTCAGTGTCAGGTTTAAGGTTTTTAAACTCGTATTCAAAAGTAACTACCGTGTCGTCTTGAACCTCAATTACCACGCCATCTTTCATTACCGCATATAACCATGCAAAATCCTGGTCATCTTTGGCTTCTGACCAGCTAATCGTCAGACTGGTATCACTAATATTAGATGCTGTCAGCATGGCATCCGGCCAATAGGGGGCAATACGGTCAATATCGTCTGGATCAAAAGTTTTTACGACATAATCGAAACCGTTGGTGCTTTCATTACCAGCGGCGTCAATAGCTTCCACCCGGTAGGTGTATGTCTTGGCATCGATGGGCAGTTTATAACTATAACCGCGAGCATACTGGTCAACTGTTTCAACCAGGACAATCTCATCTAATTCCTGCACGCCTTCCTTATTGATTATAGAAGTTTGATAAATGCGGTAGCCGGTTACCCCTATGTTATCTGTAGCTGCCGACCAGTTGATTGAGACCTCAAACCCAGTTATTTTTGGTACATATGAAAGGGTCCAGTGGCGTTCCGGCCATCTTATGCCAAATTTGGGTGCTTCAGTATCCTTTATTGTAGTACCTATACTTACTGACGGTCCATCAGCACTCCAGTTGCCAGCCGCATCTCCGGCTTCTACCTTAAAGGTGTAGCTACCTTCAGGGTCCAGTCCGGTTACCGTATGGGTAAGAACAGCGGCATTAACTTCCTTAATCAGATCATTATCCTGATAAATACGGTAAGCGGTCACTCCGAAGTTGTCCCTGGCAGCAGACCAATTTAATGTCAGACGGTTCTGAGCAATATTGGAGGCAGCCAGATTGCCTCCCGGCCAACTCGGGGCTTCCCTATCTTGCGCGGCCATAACTATGGAAATACGTAGGCCACCTTTACTCCAGTTGCCAGCCTCATCCCGGGCTTCCACTTTAAAAGTATATTCCGAACCCGGGTCCAACTTAGTAACTGTATAAGCTGTATCATCAATATCTACAGTTTCTATGAGTTCATTGCCTTTATAATTGAAAAGCCGATAACCCATAACCTGATATTCGTCCTCTGCGGCTGGCCAGGTCAGGGCAACACTGGTCGGGGTAATGCGGGTACAGAGCAATTCACTGCCTTCCAACCAGCCAGGGGGCGTAGTGTCCCGAGCAGTTTTAGCAACTGCCTCCGGGCCCGTGGTACTCCAATTGCCCGCCGCATCTCCAGCCTCTACTTTAAATTTATATTCTCTATCTACTATTAAATCAGTAAAGGTATACGTTGTGCTATTACCATCGAACGTTTTATAAAGCTCACCATCCAGGAAAAGACGATATCCGGTAACCCCATACTTATCCTGGGCAACCGGCCATTCGATAGTAATATTGGTAGGTGTTATCCTGGGAAAGTTGATTTTGTTGCCGCTATCCCATTGAGGTGGTATAGTATCGGCATCACCGGTAAAAAATTTCCATCCGTAGGTTTTTCCCAGAGTACAGCCATTATTGGCTTCCATCTCGGGTCCTAATTCAATAATATAGTTGGTATCACGTTCTAACGTGGTACTCTTTAAAATCAATTCCACCCGTCTTATTTTAGGTACACTGTCATCACTTTTAGTCCCTTGTTTTGTATATCTGAAATCCCCGGCCTCAGCAATTCCTTCCTCATCCTCTATTGCAATTCCCTGCCCGGTATCCAGTTCAATTACCTCTCCGGTATCCTCATTGGTCAGTTTAATCTGTTGTAAACTCTTATTAAGTTTATTAGTTAATCCGTTGCTAAAATCCCAGCAGAAATAGACCCGTTCCGGGTCCACTGCTCCGATAACTTGTTTTAATACGTAGTCACCCGTAGCCTCAACCGATATATTTTGTGGAGTTGTCAGGGTAACTCCCAATCCACCCCCGGCTTCAACAGGAGGTATGTAGAAAGCCATTGACAACAAAAATACCAGGGCTGTTAAGAGGGCTATCGTTGACTTATTTGAGCCTCTAAAACGCAATTTTTATTCGCCTCCCCAATCTTTTTAAAGCAACAATACATTTCCGAACAAAGTTCTCATATTAATAAACAAATCCCCCCTCGGTTTCAGTAGTCATATAAAATGAACCTCCTCTCTGTTTTTAGAATTTGACTCTTATATTAAGAAGTGGAACTTATCTAATCACTCCCAATCTTTCCTTTATTAATCCAATTCATGCCCTTCCTATCTCTATAAGCATAAATTGCCGTTCTCTCTTAGTGGCCTGCATAACCACAGCAAATAATGTTTTCGGGTTCAATTAATAATTGGCCGATTATCTTAAGAAAACAAAAAACCCGGCAGAAAAGAGTGCCGGGCTGCAATAACTATTAAAAAAGGCAAGTCCGTGGAAGAACAGACTTGCCCCTTAATAGCAACCGTTTGGATATGGCTTCTCCTTTCCACAATGGGAGGCACGCCCGTTTCCCAGCGTACCCAATGACTTGAGGCCATAGCATATGCTTTAGAACCACAAGTTCGGAAAAAGTATGTCAACATCATGAAAATCATAACGCATTTTGTAAGATTGTACACCTATATGCAAATTAATGCAAGTAAAGGAAATTGTTTTGAAATATTTCGAATAGTTTAATCAACTGGGACTTAAGCCTTCACCAACTAATAATCCTTTAACTGATTTTTAGAAAGAGTAATCCAGCTAGCTTCCTGGTCTGCCACTGCCGGGTTAACCAGTAAAACTGACCTGCCTCCTATAAGGACGGGCTTTACTGTTTCACCCAGTCGAACCAGTTCGCTTTCCTCCAGGGTATGGCCTGCTTCCAGGCTTTTAACTATATCCACTCGGATATTCGTCCGGGATTTAGCCAGAATTTCGCTTACGCTGGCAACTTCGTATTCAGGTTTGATTTTAAGTTTACCGCGAAAACGGCCATCGTTACCGCTCAGTCTCAGACCGGCACCAGCCAGGGCACCGATAATTCCATCACCGGTGCCGCCATGTTCGGACAGATGAATGTTAAGTTCCTCGGCCAACCCGTAAGCGTAGTCTTTGGTAAGTACCTCCTGTTTAGCGGAATAGCCAAAGGCAATAAGCCAGCCGGGACGGGCCAGGCGGTCAACTGCCACTACACAGAGGCCAGGATCGGAACCGGCGGCACTTTCCTTTACCAGAAATTTACTGGCATAGTCGATGAGCTGATCCAACCGGGAGGGGTCAATCTCAGCCGTAAAACACATGGCGCTGTTATGGGAAGTATAGGGAACATCCGGGTGTACCAGCAATTGGTGCCGGGTTACCGGTTCACTACTGCCCCAGCCTTTTTCTTCAATCGCCTCGGCCAACATAGTAGCCAGTTTCCCGGTCCCCCACTCAACGTCAATGTTATCAGTATCGTCAATGGAAACAAGTACTCTCATTAATAATTACCTCCCTGAAGAATATAATCAAGTACACACGGAAAACACGGGGACAGTCCCTCTGTTTTCTTTGGTTCCTTGGGGAAACAGCAGGGACAGTCCCCATGTTTTCTGTTATTTATCCTCCATGAATTGTCTAATTTTATTTTACGACAAGCATAGCCAAATTGAATTAAGAATAATTTGGAATTACGGTTTCCGCATCATTTTATTACTGGTTTTTCGCTACTCTCATGCCTTCGCCACTTAATATTTTCTGTACCGTTTCATCGTTTAAGTCCATACGGAAGAATTCTTTATAGAAATATTTGGTTTCCGCCACCATATCGATATCGGTAAATTTATCGGGATACAGGGTTTTAGCCGTCCACATCACCGCCAGCGGGGTTTCCAGCGATGAGAAATGACCCCAGCGGGAAATGCCATTGGGCAGGGGTAAAACCCTATTATTTTTAACTGCCTGCAAGGTCCGCCAGTGCTCATGGTTCATAATATATCCTACTACATTGGAGTCACTAACTAAAATGTATTCCGGGTCCCACAGCAAAATCTGTTCCAAACTGGCATAGTATTTGCCGTCAAAAAGTTTCAGTTCCTGGTCTGCAGATACGTTTTTAGCTCCCGCAGCCTGCATCCAATCTGCCGGTAGTGTCCCGTTGGTGTCGGTTCGGGTAGCTTCATTAACCGAATGGTAAACCCTGATGCGGTCTTTCTCCGGTATAGCTGCCACTTTATCTGCCACCCGCTCAATACATTGCCGGTAATATTGATTGTACTTCAGAGCCTGGTCAGCGGTCCCCAGGGCCTCTCCTATCATAGTCATATACCGTTGTTGTTCTTCCATATTATTAAACTCAATAACCAGAAAAGGAATTCCGCTTTTATTCATTTTGTCAACTTCCGCCTGGTTGCGGGCGGTATCACCCTTCACAAAGACTATGTCGGGATTGCATTTAGCCAGTTCTTCAATGTTGATGGCTCCGCTGCTTTTGGGTACCGGTACATCTTGGACATGGGGATACATTTCTACCAGCAGCAAATCCCTCTGCATGCCTCCTACCGCGGCTACGATTTTATCTCCCTGTCCGAACAGGGCCAGGGCGTGGCCGGATTCCGGGCAGAGGCAGGCAATCCGCTGGGGATGGGCAGGAATGGTAACATTTCTGCCGATACAATCAGTAACCGTAATAGTTTCACCAGATTTGCTTACATCAGCCGGTTGGTCGGTTTTATGCCCGTCCTTGCACCCACTTGCTAATCCGCTCAGGGCCAATAGTAATATTAACAAAAAGGTTAAGATAATGTCTTTTCGCTGTGTTTTCATTATATTCTCCTCCCCTATTCGTTTTCATGCCTGGAATCAGTCGTACTGATAGCAATAATCTGTTTGAGTTCCTGGTTTGTGTCTACAGGAAATGATACCACCCGGGTGTTAACATTATAGAGCTGCCTAAGGTTCTCCTCGAACAGGACTTCGCTGGGACTTCCCACCGCCAGGAAGTTCATATTACTCATCATAGCTACCCGAGTTTTTATACCGCTATTTTCAAAATAAAAGCAATGGTTGGGAAAATGAGTTGCCATCAGGATAGTCAGACCCTGTTCCTGTACCAGTTCCACTACCTTTTCCATAATCACCAGTTCATGCTTAAAGTCTAAATGAGCAGTAGGTTCATCCATAACGATAAAAGGCGTTCTTTGCGCCAGAGCCCGGGCTACCATTACCAGCTGTACTTCTCCACCGCTTAGCTGGGTATAACGCCGTTCTTTCAGGTGGGTTATACCTACCGTTGCCAGTGCCTCCTCAGCAATGGCCCAATCTTCCTCCCCCGGTCGGCCGAACATGCCGATATAGGCTGCTCGTCCCATAAGTATCACGTCCAGCACTGTATAGGGAAAGGTTTTCTCATGGGTTTGGGGTACATAAGCTATCTGCCGGGCAATTTGCTCCGGGCGAGTACGGCTGATACTGCTGCCATTTAGTAATATTTCCCCACTCAGGGGTTTTAAATGACCCAGGATACAGTCCAGGAGGGTGGTTTTTCCACAACCGTTAGGACCCAGCAGGCAAAAAAGTTCACCAGGCTCAATACTAAAATTAATATCCTGAAAAAGGGGTAACCCGTTATAGCCGAAACCAACTCCCCGGGCCTCAATTAAAGGCATGGCCTACCATCCTCCCCCTTTAGTTCTTTTCAAAAGATAGACAAAGAAGGGG
>CAZUFR010000059.1:0-7083 GCA_964619655.1 uncultured Syntrophomonas sp.
GAGGAGATGAGGGGGGGAGGTCGCACTACCATAATAAGGATTACCACCGATAGCGACCTGGGTAAATATACGGTAGGACAGAGTACTGATGGTCGTGATCTCAATATACTGCTGGTAGACCAGGGGCAAATCAAGGCTCGGCGTGATAATCTAGTAGTTCTGGACCCGGGTCATGGGGGGAAGGATACCGGAACCCGCGGAGCTCATATCAATGAAAAAGATGTAAATTTGAAAATAGCACTAAAAGCCGGCGAATTATTGAGGCAAAAAGGTATCGAGGTGGAATATACCCGTGCTACTGATATATACCTGGAACTAACAAAAGATCGCGATGAGATCAGTGAAATTGCCAACCGGCTTAATCCGGGGCTGTTTGTTTCCATACATGCTAACGGTGTTCCAGGAAACTCTGCTGCGCAGGGTACTGAGACCTATTATTATGCTCCTGTTGATAATGATTTGCTCTTCCTGCAGTATGAAGAAAGAAAATCCCTGGCCGAAAACCTGCAGCGCCAGCTAGTAGCCAAACTTAAACGCCCTAACCGGGGAGTAAAACAAAATTCCTATTGGGTTTTAAAAAACACCACCATGCCTTCTGCTCTGGTAGAGGTAGCTTTCCTCAGCAACCCTGAGGAAGAAAGTCTCTTGCAACAGGAGTATTTCCTGGATTTGGCTGCTCAGGCCATAGCTGAAGGGATAGCAGCGTATATGGGAAAATAATTAGAAACTTACCAGACTGTTTTTTGATGTAAGGCAGGTGATAGAAAAAATGAATATTGGTATTGCCATTTGGGAATTGTTTTTAATATTATTTTATATTGCTATCATTGCTATCCCTGTAATATTTATAATATGGCTGGTTAGAACGATGGGCCGGATTGAAAAAAGTTTGGGCAGAATAGAAGCCAAACTGGAACAGCTGCAGCAAAGTTAGACCTTACTATTGTAAGCTGGACACTTTATTTTCGTAAGCTTTATAATGTACAGGGAGGTACGAGAATTGGAAATAAAGCGTCTTAAGTTTATCGATAAAACCTACGTCACAACCCTCTTAATTCTTCTGGTTTTTGGTCTGGTAGTTTTGGCCAGTGCCAGTAGTAGCATTTCCAGCGATCCCTATTTTTACTTAAAAAAACAGATTGTTTCTATAGCTCTGGGTTTTGTGGCTATTATCATTATCCTTCGCTATGAGTATATAGAGCTGAGCAGATATAGTTGGTTTCTATATGGATGTTCTGTTCTGTTGCTAGGTTTGGTACTGGTATTTGGTGAAGAAGTACGGGGAACTACCGGTTGGATTAGTTTTGGCCCCCTACCCGCAGTTCAACCGGCAGAGTTTACTAAAATTCTATTAATACTGGCATTTGCTGATTTTTTAAATAACCGTAAAGGGGAAATGGATACCCTGGCCCAAATGCTTCCCTGTTTTGCTTATATGGGTCTACCTTTTATATTAATAATGATGCAGCCTGACCTGGGCACTGCACTGGTATACATAGCCATAACCCTGGTGATGATGTATGTTGCCGGAGCCAATCCCAAAATTCTTCTAACCCTGCTTTTTTCAGGGGTACTACTTACAGTATTACTCTTTTTGGCGCATGTCGAACTTGGTTTGCCCCTACCTTTGGAGGATTACCAGATAAAGCGCCTGGTAGTATTTCTGGATCCCTACAATGATGGGCAGGGGGGGCGAGGACCGGGATGGAATACCATTCAGTCACTGGTAGCTATCGGTTCCGGTGGGCTTGCTGGCAAGGGTTTGTTTAACGGTACCCAGGTACAATTAAACTTTTTACCCGAGCACCACACTGACTTTATTTATGCGGTTATAGGGGAAGAACTGGGATTTTTAGGTGCCGCCTTCGTTATTATACTTTACGGTGTTTTGATATTAAGGGCTATTAATATTAGCTATAATGCTAAAGAGCTTTATGGCACTCTGGTGGTGTTGGGTATTACCGCCATGTGGCTCTTCCATATATTTGAGAGCATTGGTATGGCAATCGGATTAATGCCGGTTACCGGAATACCACTGCCGTTTCTAAGTTACGGGGGAAGCTCCATGCTTACTAATTTAGTAGCAGTGGGAATAATTTTAAGTGTAAATATTCGGGGCCGGAAAATAGTTTTTTAGTTATTGAGTCATACTATCTTAGAGTAACGTGAAAAACCTGCTCAAGTTCTTTAAGGAGTTTAGGGCAAAACTTTTTCAGGGGGTGCATTGTGAGTAAAGATGTTAACCAAAGTGCAGCGATGACTACTTTAAAGGAAAGCCTGTTGTTTATTCCTAATTTTTTAAAACTTATTTACCGTCTAACCCAGGATGCCAATGTTACCACGACTGATCGGGCTCTTTTGCTGGGAACTATAGCCTATGTAATATCTCCCTGGGATTTTCTTCCCGATATGATACCTTTCCTGGGTCAATTAGATGATATCTTACTAATATCCCTGGTGTTAAAAAGAATGATGAATAGCGTCAGCCGGGAAACCTTGCTGTCATACTGGGATGGGAATAAAGATTTATTGATACTGATAGAGGATATTATCAACCTGGCGGTAAAATTTATTCCTGAGGGGGTTTATCAAAAACTGGTTAAAAAATCTCACCCTCAGGGTTATACCGATGTGGAATACGAGGTAAAGAGTGAAGCACAATGATAATAGACGCGGGGAATAGACACAGATAACACTGACCCTTCGGGCACGGATTAGCACTGATTTTTATAAATTAAAGCGAAAGCTAAAGCTTTTGCTACAAATTACGGGACGTATTAAAGACGAAATAACTAGACAACTACCCAACTACCGTAGCGGAAGCTTTAGCTTCCGATGGAAAGC
The DNA here is from genome assembly GCA_964619655.1 of uncultured Syntrophomonas sp. GTDB lineage: Bacteria > Bacillota > Syntrophomonadia > Syntrophomonadales > Syntrophomonadaceae > UBA4844. Next base: position 2,845 of record CAZUFR010000059.1, read on the forward strand.
GGAGCTTTCCCCATTCGTAATTCCGGTGCAGGTTTTTTTAAAATAGCGTGGAGATAGCTGATAGCATGGTATGGCAAAGTTCGGTGGTAAAATACGGGGTTAAAAAACAAAACCCTTTGGTAAACTGATAATTCCAGAGGGTACTTTCATTGTTATGTTTTAATCCAGGTTACGCCGGTCATATACCCGCTTGCTTTTCTTTTCGCTGCGGGGCAGGGTCTGGTAAGGGGTTACTTCCACATCGGCAATAATATTAATTATCGCCTTAATATTATGTTTAAAATCCCGAGCCGCTTTAGGATTATGACGTTCAGGGTCTTCCTCTACTCGGATCAGTACCGAGTCCTTGCCATCTTCCCGCTCAATTATCATTTGGTATTCACTGGATAAGCCTGGAGTCATGCGAATGACGTCCTCCACCTGTCCCGGATATACATTGACCCCCTTTATCTTAACCGTATCATCACTACGTCCCAGTATGCGGCCCATCAGCGGGTAGGGTAAACCACATTTGCAGGGTTTGGGATCCAAATAAGTAAGGTCACGAGTACGGTAGCGCAGGAGGGGCATTCCTTCCTTGGTCAGGGTAGTAATAACTAGTTCCCCAAGTTCTCCTGGAGGTAGGATTTCTCCAGTATGAGGGTCGATTATCTCACAATAGATATATTCCGGGAAGTAGTGAATGCCGCAGTGTAAATCACAGTCAATACCAATACCGGGACCATAAATTTCAGTAAGACCGTATATGTCATAGGTCTCCACTCCTAAGATTTCTTCCATGCGGGTACGCATCTTTTCTCCCCAGCGTTCCGAACCGAAAATGGCTTTACGCAGCCTCAGCTGGTCGGCAATGCCGCGTTTTTTGGCTTCCTCAGCCAGCAGTAGTCCATAGGAAGCAGTACCGATTAAAACCGTGGCCTGCATATCCAACAGCATAGCCAGTTGTTTTTCGGTATTACCTGGTCCCATGGGTACCGCCATGGCCCCTAACCGTTCGCATCCGGTTTGGAATCCGATACCTGCTGTCCACAAACCATATCCGGGAGTTATATGCACTCGGTCACTATTCTTTATACCCACCATGCGCATACAGCGTTCCATCATTTCCGCCCAATCATCCACATCCTTGCGGGTGTAGGGAACAACCACCGGTTTACCGGTAGTGCCGGAGGTAGAATGAATACGAATAATTTCCTCTTCCGGTGCGGCCATTAAGGCCAGGGCCTCTTCCTGCCGTAATTCCTCTTTTTCGGTAAAGGGCAGGTATTTGATATCATCAATGGATTTGATGTCAGCAAAGTTAATACCGGCTTGCTCCAGTTTTTTCCGGTAAAAGCAAGAGTATTCCTGCAAGCGCTCCATTAATCTCCTTAAAAGAATAGACTGTTTTTCCTTAAGTAATATCGGTTGGTACTCGTCTCTAATATACTCTACTGCCTGGCTCATCTCGTCTCTCCCTCCACAAATTCTTTTCCCAGCTTAAAAGCTCGGGTATTTATTTCCTGAACCCGCTCTGGCAGGCGGGCTAGAAGTTCTTTTAGCAGCATAGTCTCATCAATATCCGGGCATAGTGTAGCGAAAGCTCCCAGCATAACCGCACTGACAGCTTTAGAACTACCCGCCTGGGCGGCCAGTTCATTAGCATTTATTAAGATTAATCCTGAAGTCTGTTCTTTTAAATAATCAATAAGTTGTTCCTCTGGGTAATTAGATATTCCCAGGTATACCGTCGGGGGTACTACCATATGGGTGTTTACCAGGGCCTGGCCTTTGGTATCCAGTTTATCCAGATTACGCACGGCTTCTGCCAGTTCAAAGCCCAGGAGGTAGTCAGCGGAGGCATCAGGAATTAAGGGGCCATGCAGCCTGGTGCCAATTCGCACCTGCGACACCACCGGTCCTTCCCGCTGGGCCATACCAATAATCTCCGAGGTGCGGACCTCATAGCCTTGTTTTATGGCAGCTTCACCTACTACCCGGGAGGTTAGTACCGTTCCCTGTCCGCCTACTCCACACATAATTATATCCATTAGTTATCCCCTCCTTGTATAGCGTCAAAGGGGCATACTTCTATACATAGGCCACAGCCGGCACAGCTTTCCAGCACCTGAGGTTTTTGTCCGGTTTCCATTACCAGAGCCGGGCAGCCAATTTCGGTAACGCAGAGGCCACAGTCTTTACATTTCTCTATATCAATAATTACCGGCGCCTGATTCTTAACTTCGGGCAGGTTAATACAGGCTCGCTTCATTAAAATTACTGCCGGACCGTCATAGGCCAGGGCCTCTTTAACTGTCGCCACTGCTTCTTTTAGATTTACCGGGTCAACCCTCTTTATAAATGTTACCCCACAGCCTTCCAGTACTTTTTGTAGATCAAGCGCGTCTACTATCTCCCCGGTAGCAGTTTGCCCGGTTCCGGGATGAGGCTGAAAACCGGTCATAGCGGTAGTGCTGTTGTCCAGTATTACCAGGGTAAGGGGATATTGATTGTAAACTGCGTTAATAACTCCGGTAATGCCACTGTGAAAGAAGGTTGAATCGCCTAAAACGGCAATAGTCTGGCGACCCGGCTCTGCTCTGCCAATACCTTGAGCCTGGGTTATAGCTGCACCCATACACAGGCAGGTATCTACTGCCGATAGAGGCGGCATCATACCCAGGGTATAGCAGCCAATATCGCCGGTAAAGACAACATCCGACTTTTTACCGGCCGCCTTGCGAATAGCGTAAAAAGATGCCCGGTGGGGGCAACCAGCACAAAGAATAGGCCGGCGTATGGGTAGTTCCGGTTTTGCTGAAACCACTCTGCTTTCTAGTTTTTTTCCTGACCAATCAGCAATCGACTTTGTTACCAGGTCTACATTTAGCTCGCCGGTACCCGGTACCATAGCATCATGTTTACCGCTTAACTGCAGGTGCAGGCCAATTTTACCTGCCAGGCGCAGTATGGCATCCTCCAGAACCGGGTCCTGTTCCTCAATCACCAGTAAACGTTCGTGCTGTCGCAGGTATTGGACAGCCAGTTCTTCGGGAAAGGGATAAGGAGTTGATATCTTTAGAATTTCCGTATTATCTATTATATTAAGCCGCTGCAGGGCTTCTTTTACATAATGATAGCTTACTCCGGAACAGGCGATAGCGTATTCGCCCTGGCCCTCCCGGTAATTGAAAGGGGAGCTGGAAAATTCCTGCCCCAAGGTATTCAAGCTTTCCAATAACTCACCATGTTTACGAAGAGAAACACTGGGGAAAATAACCCAGTCTCCCCCTTTTTCGAAGCGAGCTTCAGAATTTCTTGAAATAATCTCAGGCAGATTCACATCCTGCCCCACATGGCACACTCTGGTAGTGGGGCGTAATATCACCGGCAAATGATACTTTTCCGATATATTGAAGGCTTCCATTACCATTTCCATAGCTTCCTGAGGGTCAGAAGGGTCCAGAACTGGAACTTTGGCAAAGCCGGCAAAATGTCGGGTATCCTGCTCAGTTTGCGAGCTGTGCGGTCCCGGGTCATCAGCTACTACCAGAACCAGTCCCCCTTTTACCCCCAGGTAGGTACCGGAAAGAAGGGGATCAGCAGCTACATTAAGTCCCACCTGTTTCATAGTTACCAGAGTCCGGGCACCGCTAATGGCAGACCCGTAGGCAACTTCTAAAGCTACCTTTTCATTTACACACCACTCGGCATGAAAACCGTAATGTTTGGCCTGGGTGGCTAGAGTGCTGAAGATTTCTGTAGAGGGAGTTCCCGGATAGGCGGTAGCCACCTTAACCCCAGCAGCTATTGCGCCCCAGGCGATAGCTTCGTTTCCTAGTAATAATTGCTTGGCCAATTCTTACACCTCGCCTACAAAACAAAAGGCCGGGTCAACATAATGTGCTGACCTAGCCCAGTTATCTGCAACCAGCTCAACTAATCTAATCTATGCTTATCTCATCTCAACTCATCTGTTATCTAAACCCTATTCTAGCATCCGATGTCGAACCTTGTAAATGAATTATAATAAAATTCAGTGATATTCATAAAAAATCAGCGTCCTTCAGTGTCAAAAAAACCTTCTAATTAAACCGCGCCAGATTCTTCTCCAGAATAGCCCGGGCATCGTTAACCATGGACTGAATCAGTTCCGCGCAGGTAGTTACTTCTTTTACCAGTCCAATGGACTGCCCCACCATCAGGGGGGCATTCTCCACATCGCCCGTCTGCCAGGCGTCAAGGGAGCGTTGTCCTGCT
>CAZUFR010000060.1:0-7056 GCA_964619655.1 uncultured Syntrophomonas sp.
TTTGAAACCCCTGAGGCTGTTGGCCTACTGACCAATACCTTTATAGATGCAATCAACGCTGAAAAATACGATCCATTGCTGCTGATCCCCATGTTCGTTTTGGATTTTCTATGCATTCATCCCTTTAACGATGGTAATGGACGCATGAGCCGTCTATTAACACTGCTTCTTCTGTACCGTTCAGGGTACATTGTGGGCAAGTATATTAGTATTGAGATGATTATTGAAAAAACGAAAGAGACCTACTACGAGGTACTATTGGATAGCTCAGCTGAATGGCATGAAGGGAAGAACTCTTACCTGCCGTTTGTCAGGTATTACTTGCAGGTCATATTAAATGCCTACAAAGATTTTTCGGCTCGGGTAGAATTGATGCTAAATCGCAGTCTTTCCAAGCCGGAACGAATCCGCAAGCTGTTTGACAGTAGCCTGCAAAAGCTGTCGAAGCGCATGATTTTGGAAAAATGTCCGGATATCAGCACCTCGACTGTAGAGATGACCTTGGCGGCTCTGCTGAAAGAAGGTTATATAATTAAGACGGGTGCTGGCAAAAATACCGCATACATCCGCAGCACAGGCTAGTAAATTTTATATTCTTATTAGTGGATATTCGAAAAAAATGAAATTATATAAAGGGCGACGCACTGCTGCAAAAACTCATCCTATCATGGCTCACTAGGTCATGCCCTTACATGTTTGTTTTTTCACCAGGTTATATATCACGGTTTGATATTTACATAACTTACAACATTTCCGGTAACTAATGGATAAATTTTTATGATTGAATGGAAGGCCATTGAGAGGCCTTATGCCACGGAAATTAAAGGGATGTCACAACTGATCTAGTTGTAACAAATTAGAATTGTGAAATTGAAATTTTTTTAATATACTTCCGTAATAATAAATACATAGTACTGACAAAACAACGGGAATTTAGGAGGTAATCTATATGAAAATCAAACAGACAATTGCATTAGGACTAATGGGGTGTTTTTTATTTAGCAGTACTGCATTCGCTGCCCCCACCCTGGCAGAACCAGCCAAAACTACAAAGCCAATCGAGGTCGTAGCTGCTTTTAATCAGGAAAACCAGATTACATCTGAGTTAATTCAGGAAAAGAATGAATTCTTGGAAATCGATATTACTTATCCGGTCATTTCAGGATTGACCGATGCTGATTTCCAGGAACAATTAAACTATCACATTAAAAAACAAGTCACATATAGCAAGGACATTATTGAAGTGCAAGCTAAGGAATATGCCCAAGATGCTAAAAAGAATGGTTGGGAAGTGCGACCCTATCAGCTTTTCATCGATTATGACCTGAAAACGAATGACGAAGACTTTCTTTCGTTTACGATAACTTACTATACTTATACCGGCGGAGCTAATGGCATGACCGTTGTAAGTTGTATCAATATTGATAAAAAGGCTAATAAGCCTATCCACTTGGAAGATTTATTTCCGCAAGGAGCAGATTTTAAAACGAAAATAAATAATGAAATAGTTAAACAGATTGAACTGCGCTCTAAGGATGAAGAAGAAATGTTCTTTGAGGGGGATGTGGGTTTTAAGAGTATTAAAGATTCACAAGGTTTTTATTTAAAAGATAACGATATTGTAATTGTTTTTCCCAAGTATGAAATAGCGCCTGGGGCAATGGGCATCCCTGAATTTGCCATTAATTTGGCTGAACTCAAGGACGGCTTAGCCTTGAAAGATGAGACTAAAATAGTTGTTGAGGGTTTGGAAATTAACACTATCATTAACCAGGAAAATCAAACGGCGATGATACCCCTGCGCCTAACCGCAGAAAAATTAGGCTATACTGTAGCCTGGAATGGTGAGGAGCGAAGTGTTCTGCTGACTAAAGGTGAGGCATCAGCTAAAATAAAAATTGGTGATAATATATATATCGCCAACCATAAGATACCCTATATTTTAGAAGCTCCTGCGGTTATTATTAATAATTGCACTTATGTGCCCGTATCGTTTTTAGAAAAAGTATTACTGTATAGACTCTAATTAGTAGTGTTGGTTACATATTATGATGTCTATCACTAAACCAATATGTGCTCTATAAGCTAACCAGGTAAACTTTACCCCTTGCTGTGGGTAAGATAAAATCCTTGGCCAACTTAATTCCATGTTTACTTACTATATAATACGCCCCGTCTCCACCAAAACAATAGCGGGTATTACTCGATCTACTCGATCAGGACCGTTTTTACGGTCCTTTTTTGCGTATGTACGGTACCTGGTACCTACTTATCTATTTTCAGATACCATTAATTACAATTGACGTACTTGACCCGCTTATTCTACAATTGTAGAATAAGCATAAGAATTAAGAAAAAAAGGAGATATTCCATGGAAAATATTAAAAGGTTGCCTGATAGTGAGCTGGAAATAATGATGATAATATGGGAAGCAGGCCATTCTGTACCTTCTGCCTATATTATGGATAAGCTATCTGGAAATAAAAACTGGGCCAATACAACTGTGCTAAATTTTTTAGCCAGATTGGTGGACAGAGGTTTTTTAGAAATAACCAAACAGGGAAGAACAAACTATTACCATCCCATAATAGATGAGCAAGATTATCTTAACAAAGAGAGTAAATCATTTATGAAAAGAATGCACATGAGCTCACTGAAAAATTTTGTGGCTGCCTTATATGATGGCAATTCTATAGACACCGAAGAACTGGAAGAATTAAAACAATATGTCGAAGAGGTTGCCAATAAAAATAAAGGGAGATAGATATGACAGAGATTATTTTTCAAATTCTCGCTTTATCAATAAGTATGACTCCTATAATTGCTGCTTTGCTTTTACTTACACCTTTATTTAATAAATGGTACATATCAAACTGCAGGTATTGGATATGGCTGGCTGTGTCATTAAGATTACTGTTCCCGTTTTCCGTTGGGACATCGGCACCGGCCATTTTCAATATAGCTTTTAATTCGGCAGAAAATAGTGCTGCTATCAATAATCTGGCCCAGGAAGCTATAACCTTCGGCAATGACTTACCTGGTGCGGCAATTGGGACCAACTTTAGCCCGGGTGTTATTGAAGTAATGCTGATACTATATTTGCTTGGTGTTCTTTTGTATTTAATCAACAGCATGTCGGGTTATCTCTCGTTCAGCTGGATAATCAACAAGAGAGCGAATGAACCGGCAAATGACGGAATCTACCGGGCAATCAATGAGATTAGCATGCAAAAGGGACTAAATATAAAAGCTGATTTACTTAAAGTACTTATTAGTAAGGGAATATCAGGACCGATGGTAATTGGCTTATTACGGCCGGTACTGTTATTGCCTCATGAAAATTATAGCGATACCCAACTTAAAGTGATTTTAACTCATGAGCTGGTGCATATTAAACGTCATGACATTACATACAAAACGCTGCTTTTGTTAGTTTGCGCTTTGCATTGGTTTAACCCGCTGGTACATATAATGGCCAAAAAAGCCAACCGGGATATTGAGATTACCTGTGATAGTATTGCATTGCGAGAAACTGGAGTTGAGGAGAAGAAACTGTACAGCCTGACGATAATTGAAATGGCTGCTAGAAATTGCAGAACCAATCCCCCGGCTATTTCGAGCGGTTTTAAAACCGGCAAGGAAAGCCTGGAGAACAGAGTGAAAAATATATTTGATTTCGAACATAAGGGAAAAGGAACAGGAGCATTAATTATTATAGTGCTGGTGCTGTTGGTTTGCAGCAGTTTCATAAGAATAAGCACCATTTCGCCTACGGTTGCTAATGCTTCGGCTACACCGATCTTTGAGCAAAATGCAAGCATACCGACGAACGTTGATACGTTTGATTATGCAGCCAGCATTGATGAGGTAAATAGTAAGGTAACGGAAAGCCCCTATTCAGCAGTTAACGCAAATAATGGTAATCTTGCACAGCTTAAAACTGAAACGACAGCAATACCAAAAGGACAAACCATGCAAACGGATTTACAGCCGGTAGAACTAGTGATAATTGATTTGAAACAGTTAAACTCCGAAAATACCATTGATATTACTGAGGAGAATTCGCTGACAGATTAAACATGGGGTACAGGTAAGAGATATGAAAACATTAGCAATCAATAAAATATATAAACTTATAGCAATTATTATTAGTATAACTTTATTTTGGCTACTTTTGTCAGGCTGGAGCATACAGAATTCGGGTTTATCAAAAGTAGAGCAACGGGCTGCAAGCGTTGAATTGCTGCAGGATGTACAAAAAGGTCCTTACTTAATAGTTGGTTTGCATGATGACCGGGTAAGATTTATAAATCAAGTGGATGGTTACGGAATAACTATTCCTGAAAGTATGAAGATAACTGAAAGAGAGTCAACTAATATTAGAATTGTGCTTGAAGATGAACACCGGAGAATGGAGATATATAAGCAACCTTTAACAGCTAATAATATTACGGCAGATACTTATATATCATATTCAAACTATTTTTTAGGCAACACTGCTGATCATAAAACGGAAATACGGAAGAATACCAAAATTAACGGATTTCCAGCCCAAATCAACCAATGGTCAAGAAATAAATTATTAAATGTAGTCAATGACAAAAATTTTTATGCCTGTATCGACATAGTGAGCAAAGATTATGTTTACACATTTTTGATTAAATCCGATGTTCCTTTTAATCAGTGTGGCGGCTATTCAGATTTAACTGAGGAATTTTATACCTTTACTCCTATGGCCAAGCCGACTGCGGTAAAATTTAAAAACAAAATAAATAAATTATGGAATACGGAGACAAAAGAGTTTTATGAGCAATATTTCTCTCTGGCAAGTAATCTTACCTGGGGTATCTTTAAATATTCGGCTCCGCAGAATATGGAGGAATTGAAAGAGTTAGAAAACAAGCTGGATTATAATTTCAGGTTTTTGTTAGTTTATAAGCATATGCAGAAGAATTTTAAACCGGGATATGTTAAATCAGATCTAGATAAGGCTTATGACAATGGCAAAACAGTGGAACTTACCCTGCAAACTACCAGTCAGGAAGCCGGGGAAGGAAATATGGTTTATGACATATTAAACGGTAAATATGATTGTTTCCTCAGGTCATTTGCTAAAGAAACCGCAGAATTTGGACATCCAGTTCTCTTCAGGTTTGGTAATGAAATGAACGGGGACTGGTGTGAATATTCCAGCTTTCATACCGCCCGGGATCCAGAAATATATAAAGCCTTATACAAATATATATATGAAACTGTTGCCGCTGCCGGTGCTGATAATGTTATCTGGGTCTGGAATCCCAATGAAAAATCCTTCCCTAATTTCAAATGGAATCATGAGATAATGTATTATCCTGGTGATGAGTACGTTGATGTAGTCGGGCTGACCGGTTATAATACCGGGAATTATTATAAAGGCGAAAGATGGAGAAGCTTTACCGAGATTTATGATGAGCTATATTTAAAGACAATAAGTGTATCTGAAAAACCTCTGATGATTACTGAGTTTTCTTCCAGCAGTATAGGCGGAGACAAAGAAACCTGGGTAAAGGATATGTTTGACGATCTGGACAAGTACCCGCGTATTAAGGTCGCCATCTGGTGGAATGGCTGTGATTTAGATGCCAATGGACAGGTTGCCCGGTCCTATTTTATTGATGATCCACAAGGATTACTTATAATATTCCGTGATCATTTAAAAGAGTATAAGTGAGAGGGAAGATCAAGATGAAGAAAAAACTAATCACAATGTTACTGATGATCGTATTTACACTGGGCATATTTTCTGTTCCGGCTCATGCCGCAAGTGGTAATGTAAAAGTTGTTTTACCGGCTTTTAAAGTGACATTGAACGGGACGGTCATTGAAAATTACCGATGAAATGATCTACTTTACAGACAGTAACCAATATCTGTACCGGGTCCCGTTAAGCGGAGGCCAGGCCGAACTATTGATCGATCAAGCCGTAAGCCAGTATGAAATACTGCAGGGGCATTTATATTATGCGTTGGCAGACACTTGACAGCTGTTTGCTCTTGGTAATGAAGAATCGATCAATCCCGGCGGGCAGCTCAAAAAAATGGAAATCCAGAATGGTTATTTGAACGCGATTTTTAAGAAAGAAAGTGAATCCCCTTATAAAATGATGATAATTGATAAAAACGGCCAGATACTCTATAAAACCATGGAAAATATACTTCTGGTAAGAATTGAAAACGGCAAAGTGATTTTAGTGAAAGATAATTGAGAATTGGAATAACAAAATAACGCTGACGCTTGGCTATTTTTGTTTTGCCTGAAAATCCAGTAACAAAGCGGTTTCTCTTTAAGCTTTTTTAGATAGCGGGCAGCAGGAGGCAAAATGATCAGTTTGGCCATCAGTCTGCCTACGAACCAAAAATATCGTCATAGCTGTTATTTGATGTTTTACTTTGAGCAGCAAGACGGACTTCATCAAGCAAACGTTCCACAGCGGGGCGGATTTGGCGGCGGGTTTCTTTAAATTTATCTAGGAGTTCTTGGCCTAAAAGACCTTGAGCTATTAAATCGGCCAGGATTTGTTCGTCAAATTCTCCACCACTTTCCCGAACGGGACGGATAACGATGGCATTGTTTCCTGGGCCGATCTCTTTGCCCGATACTGTATGGGGTCCGAAAGTCTTGTAATAGAGCAGGCAACCTGCTATGGGTAGGCTGATAGCTGCGAACCACATCAACATCTTATGCGCCGCGTAAAAATCGATCACTTCAGTTGCTTCCTTTCTCGGTCCCGTCATGAAGACGGTGGTTTATGAAAAGCACTAAAGAAATATTAAGGCTTATCAATAATTAGAAAAATTGAGAGGTTGACGGGAATTGGTAGGGATTATCCAAAGAGCGTAGTGTGACAAAACCCCCGTCCCCATGACACGTGCGTCCCCATGACACGTGCGGTGTTCGGTGGCTTAGGGCCCAGTATATTTCTAGACATGGAATATACTGGAATATGTAGTATAATAAAAAAAACAATATAGGGGATGCCATGCTGAATTATATGACTGTGAAAGAAGCAGGAGAAAA
>CAZUFR010000061.1:0-6946 GCA_964619655.1 uncultured Syntrophomonas sp.
ATTTACCCCGTTTTTCCTTGGCGGCGGTTGGAAGTACCGAGGTTTTGTCCATGGTGGAGAGCGAGTATAAAAAATGGTGGAAGTAAGAAATGAGGTTTAAGTTATGCGTGTACATATAAAAAGATTACATTCATTTGATTTGCCTTTGCCCCGCTATATGACAGCAGGGGCGGCAGGGGTTGATTTATATGCAGCGGTGGAGCAGGATGTGGCTATTGCCCCTGGAGGGCGGGTGCTGATACCTACTGGTATTGCGATTGCCCTGCCGGAAAACTATGAAGCCCAAATACGACCACGTAGTGGACTGGCTTTGAAGCATGGGTTGACCCTGTTAAACACCCCCGGTACCATCGATTGGGATTACCGGGGAGAAATTAAGGTTATTGTTATAAATCTGGGGGACAAAGAGTATATTTTACATAGGGGTGAGCGTATCGCCCAGATGATTTTTAACCGGGTGGAAAAAGCCGAATTAATAGAAGTACAAGAGCTGGATGATACTAACCGGGGTTCAGGAGGTTTTGGCCATACCGGTAGTTAGGTGGGAGGTATAAATGAGATTAAATGAACTGGTAGGCAAAGAAATTGTAAACATATATGATGGGATGCGCATGGGCACAGTTGGGGAATCAGATATGCTGGTAGACCAGGAAAGCGGCGATATAATATCGATAATATTACCTAACCGGGGTAACGCCTTTAACTTCTGGGCTGACCGGCAGAAACTGGTGATACCCTGGGAAGCCGTAAAAAAAATCGGCCGGGAAGTCATCGTAGTAGACCTCGACGCCACCCATATGCGCTTAAAAAACAGTTCCATATAAAGGTGACATGGGTGACAAGGGGACGGGGTTGGTGACAACTTTTTGAAAAAAAGTTGTCACCAACCCCGTCCCCTTGTCACCCCGTCACCCGCCTTATTTCGTATCTTTTTGGGTAGACTATTGGTACCAAGGAGGTAGATTTATGGCATCTGATTATGGCAAAGGCTCCTTTCCGCCCTGGAGCAGAATTCCCGGACTTAATGAAATGTGCGCGGAAGCAGGTGTTGATTTTCATAGCTTTATTGAGGATATCAAAAACGGTACCAGTGCAAACGATATGGCAGACAAATATAAGGTAAGCACGGATACCATAATCCTCTTAAAGGAACACTTTATAAAGTATGGTTTAAGCTCGGTTATGGGAGGAGACTAATTCCTAACAAAAGCTGCAGAGTATTGAAAATTAGCTTATAATGATATAATATATTCTAAATTTTATTAGGAGGCCAGATTAATGTCGGATAAATTTAGCAAGGAAGGTCTCACTTTTGATGATGTATTACTAGTTCCGGGACGCTCGGAAATAATGCCCAAAGATGTTAATGTAGCTACCCACCTAACCAAAAACCTTACTTTAGAAATACCATTAATGAGTGCCGGTATGGATACAGTGACCGAAACTAGAATGGCTATTGCGGTTGCCCGCGAAGGCGGTATCGGAATAATACACAAAAACATGTCGATTGAAGAACAGGCCCGCATGGTTGATCGGGTGAAACGTTCCGAGCATGGGGTAATCACCGATCCTTTCTATCTAGCCCCAGACAACAAAATTCAAGAGGCTCTAGATATCATGGAACACTACCGCATATCCGGAGTACCCATTACTGAAGGCAGGAAATTGGTAGGGATTATAACTAATCGTGATATCCGTTTCGAGACAAATTTTGAGCAGCCCATTAAAAATGTGATGACCAGCGAAAGACTGGTAACCGCCCCGGTTGGGACCAACATGAATGAAGCCATGGAAATACTACGCAAATATAAAATTGAAAAACTGCCACTGGTAGACGATGATTTTAATTTAATGGGGCTAATAACCATAAAAGATATAGAAAAAAATTATAAATATCCCCATGCTGCCAAAGACTCCAGAGGAAGATTGCTGGTAGGAGCAGCGGTAGGTATTGCCCGGGATACATTTGACCGGGTGCAGGCACTGCTCAAGGCCGGGATTGATGTTTTAGTAGTGGATACTGCCCATGGCCATTCAATGGCTGTAGTTGAAACTGTTTCCGCTATAAAACAAAAATATCCGGATCTTGAATTGATTGCTGGTAATGTGGCTACTGCTGAGGCTACCGAGGATCTTATCAAAGCAGGCGCTGATGCTATAAAAGTTGGAATTGGACCTGGGTCCATATGCACTACCAGGATAGTAGCGGGAATAGGTGTTCCCCAGATTACTGCAGTAAACGACTGTGCTGCCGCTGCCAGTAAATACAATGTTCCCATTATAGCTGATGGGGGTATTAAGTATTCCGGGGATATAGCTAAAGCCATAGCTGCCGGTGCTGATGTAGTCATGCTGGGTAATCTCTTTGCGGGAACGGAGGAAAGCCCCGGGGAAGTAGTTATTTTGCAGGGAAGAAGCTACAAAGTATATCGTGGTATGGGGTCATTAGGAGCTATGACCCAGGGAAGCAGTGACCGCTATTTCCAGGAAGATGCCCAAAAGCTAGTCCCAGAAGGAATTGAGGGAAGGGTTCCCTACAAAGGTTATGTTGCTGAGACTATTTTTCAGCTTATTGGTGGCTTAAAAGCTGGTATGGGTTATTGCGGGGTAAGAAATATAGATGAAATGAAAAACAAAGCTCACTTCATTCGGATTACTAATGCTGGCCTGACTGAAAGCCATCCCCACGATGTCAATATAACCAAAGAAGCCCCCAACTACAGGGTTCTATAGTGCTAGGTCAATACTTATTACGGATTATAGTTGCTGCTGCTATTGGTACCCTTATAGGAACCAGAACTAATTCTGAAGCATCCAGGATGTTTGTTATAATATGTACCGGAGCAGCGCTATTAACCATAGTATCAACCGAATTTTACAAAGTAGGTGATTATCCATGGTTTAGTGACCCGGGTCGGCTATCAGCTCAGGTTATAGCTGCCCTGGGCTTTCTGGGAACAGGATTAATATGGGTTTCAGAAAAACAAGAGGTTAAAGGCCTTTCCGTTGCAGCCACATTATGGGTAACGGCAATCCTGGGAATACTTATCGGAACTGGTTTAAGCGTTACTAATATTGCCATTATTATATTTATAGTTGTGATTTACCTTATATTTACCAAATAACCAAATGGGACAAGGGACCTGTCCCTCTGTCCCACTAATAACCAAATGGTATAAAGAGGAAAAAAATAGTTGCGTCAACTTTAAAAATAACATATACTCGAATTAAAGGGGGGATTTTTGCCTTTCTATAGCTTTTTAATTTATCGCTTAATCTATTTGTTAAAAATAGAGCGGAGGAACCAACATTTGGGGTGAATCGATTTTTAATTGAGGGGCTACCCTTGAGCCCTAACCCGTCAGCTAACTTCGTAGGCGTGCTAAGGGAGGGATACTAATTAACCCTCCACAACTACACTATTAGTAGGGGGGATTTGATTTGAATGCTCAAAACTTGGATAATTTAACCATTTCTTTATACCGGGCGGATGAATTAAAAGCCAGAATTCAGGATTACCTGGACATAGAACCACATCTGGAAACAGGTTTTAGAGCCCAGGAACGGAATGCAGAAAACCGCTTACGTATTCTCAAGTACTTTAATGCCAGCGAAGAAGATTGGAACAACTGGGCCTGGCAGATCAAGAATCGCATTTCAGATGTAAATATACTATCTCAATTCCTTAAATTAAATACAAAAGAATATGAAGAAATCCAGATGGTATCTAAAAAATATCGTTGGGCTATATCACCCTATTACTTGAGCCTGATTGATTTTACCAAATATCGCGAGTCACCGATATTTAAACAGGCTGTACCTGATATACGGGAAATTAATGACCATCATGGTAAACTTGACCCTATGGGGGAATTGACCACCAGTCCAGTTTCCCGGGTTACCCGTCGTTATCCGGACCGTTTAATTATTAATGTTAGCAATCAATGTGCCATGTATTGTCGGCACTGCCAACGGCGGAGGAATATCGGTGAAAAAGATTTGCATTCTGAAAAAATGCAATTGGAAAATGCCCTGGCTTATATAAGAGATAACCAGGAAATTCGTGATGTCTTAATTACTGGCGGTGATGCCTTAATGCTAAGTGACAATAGGCTGGATTGGTTACTGGGTGAGTTAAGTCAAATTAAACATGTTGAAATAAAGCGCCTTGGTACCAGAACTCCGGTTACCATGCCCCAACGAATTACCCCGGAATTATGTGGAATTCTTAAAAAATATCCACCTATTTATATTAATACCCAATTTAATCATCCTCTGGAAGTTACTGAAGAAGCTAAAAAAGCTTGCGATATGTTAATTGAAAGCGGATGTGTATTGGGCAACCAGGCTGTACTGCTAAAGTCTATAAATGATGATGCTCATATTATGAAGAAACTTAATCAGGAATTATTAAAGATTAGAGTTCGTCCTTACTATTTGTTTCACGCTAAACAAGTAAAAGGCACAGCCCATTTTGTTACCAGTATAGAAACCGGCCTTGATATAATGGAACAATTACGGGGACATACATCGGGTTTGGCAGTACCTACCTATATTATTAATGCACCTGGCGGGCTGGGCAAAACCCCAATATTACCGCAGTACCTTATGGCTATAAGAGATGACCAAATTATAATGCGTACCTGGGAACAGAAAATCTTAACCTATCATAATAAAACAGTTTCATCCACAACAGCTCCTGGATAAAATTATCCGGGGGCTTTGAACCCCCGGAAAGATGCGAGTTATTTCATATTCTGCTGGGCCAGGCTTCTTTCTGCCATTTCAATTGCTTTGGATACAACTTTACCGCAGTCCCTAGAGCTTACACCACCCCAGCCTTCGGTAGCTACAATTTGATCTACACCGAGTTCCCGGGCGATTTCATACTTGAGTTGCTCGGACATAAGGCCTTTGTTCCTCGCCATTTAAAATAACCCCCTCAAAACAATAGAAAATAAAACTCGCACCTGTTACTATTGTGATACAGATGCACAAAAAATATGGCTAGATTATAATCTAAAAAAAGTAAATAATTTCACAAAAATAGTTATTTTGTATAAACTATAAGATAGCACTCCATTCGTAGCGGAAACTTTAGTTTCCGCTGGGAAGCTAAAGTTCGCCTACTAAAATAACGTAAAAGATAAAGGAGGTTAAAAGGCTTATGAGATATGAAGGTAATATTTTTCGGCCTCCCAGCGAAGCCAGAAGTTATATTTTACAATGTACGGTGGGATGTACTCACAATCGCTGCACTTTTTGTGCCATGTACAAAGACAAAAAATACCGGGTCCGGCCACTGGAAGAGATAATGGCAGATATCCGGATGGCTGGTAATTATTATGGTGATGTGGAAAAAGTATTCCTGGCTGACGGCGATGCCCTGGCTATGGATACTAGTGATCTTCTAGAAATACTAAAGGAATTGTATAAAACCTTCCCCAGCCTGCACCATGTGGGCATTTATGCCAGTCCCGACAGTATTCTGAAAAAAGAAATATCTGAGCTTACCGCCCTGAAAGCCGCAGGTTTAACCATTGCTTATCTAGGGGTGGAAACGGGAGATCCCGAATTGTTAAAGGATATCCGTAAAGGAGTAACCTATGAGGAAATGGCGGAAGCCGGCAAAAGGGTTAGGCAGGCGGGAATCCTATTATCGGTAACGGTATTACTGGGTTTGGCCGGGAGAACTCCCCGGGCGGTAGATCATGCTATTAAAACGGCTGAAATATGCAACGAAATGAACCCCGATTATATTGGGGCTTTAACCCTTATGCTGGTACCCCGTACTGAATTATACCGCCGCATGGAGAGAAAAGAATTTGAGCTTCCCGGGCCATTTGAAATTCTGGATGAAATGAGAATTATGATACAGAATTTAGATGTAGAGGGGACAGAATTTCGCAGTAATCATGCCTCCAATTATCTGCCCATAAAAGGGCGGCTACCCGAGGATAAACAGAAGATGCTGGACTTAATTAATGACATTATTAGTAAAAACGATCGTCGGTATCTTCGCCCCGATTACCTGCGTGCCCTGTAAAAATCTTGATATGAATGCGACTATAGTATAAGATAAATAGTTAGCAGGTTTTACAAAGCAGTTCAAGGCTTAGGGGGGAGAAAAATGCGGTTGTTCGGTAGAAAAGATGACGAGCTATTTATGCTATTTAGCGAAAGTGCCCGGGTAGTGGTAAGAGGGGGCGACATTCTCCAGAATGTAGTCTATGATTACAAAGACCTGGATATAAAAATGGCCAAACTAACTGCAATGGAACACGAGGGTGACCGCATTATTCAGGATTTGGTGCGCAGGTTAAACACCAGTTTTATTCTTCCCTTTGATAGAGAAGATGCCTTCCAACTAGTACAAAAACTGGCGACTACCTTGGATTATATAACTGGTATTATTGACCGTATGATACTGTACAAGACTGGAGAACCAGATGAATTAGTTAAAGAAATGGTGGAAGTTTTATGCCAGGCGTTGAAACTACAGGAAAAGGCCCTTAACCTGCTTAAATCGTTGGAAAGCAATAAGAAAGAGATTCTTGAATGCTGCGAAGAGATTAATAAACTGGAACGTAAACAGGATAGTTTATATCGTAATGGACTGGCTTATTTATTTGACAATGTCAAGGACCCGGTAGTTATTATAAAATGGCGGGAAGTTTATGAACATATAGAAATGGCTCAGGACTATGTCGATGAAATAGGTCAACTAATAAGTGATATTTGTATAAAATACTCCTAATAAATACTCCTAATAAGTAAAGGGGTCAGGTATAAAAAACCTGACCCTTAATTATTTATTATGTGATATGCTCAAGAGAGTATGGGAACCCGGGGGAACCGGATATAAATTATAATTGCATAGGTATTATAAAAATGATAAAAAACGATGAACTATTAATTGGAATAAAAGATGCCTTCCCCATTGTCC
>CAZUFR010000062.1:0-4190 GCA_964619655.1 uncultured Syntrophomonas sp.
GAGCCCATCAATTATGATGGGCTCTTTTTGGGGGAGCTTTTTACCAATATCTATGTGGCAGCATTTAGTTAACTATCATATAGAGCGTCCAATGCCTCCATCCAGGTCTTTACCCATGCCGGGGCTTGCAGATAGAGATCTTCCGTGGCTTTGGTGGCCAAGAATGCGTTACAATATAAAGGCTGCTCCCTGAAGTAGATTTCGTATTCTGTCATTTCGATTTCACCTCTACATAAGTTAAATGATTAAGAGTATCTAATTGCCAGGAGGTATTACCCACGGTTATTGAGGACAAACATGACCTGGAGGGAGCCACAGTGTCGTAAGTTTGGAGAACCCTGTTTTTTTTCAAGCTGCCTAATTAGCGATCTTACAACTCCTGGTCCAGATTTTGAATTTCTTAGCTGCTTCAATCAGACTGTCTCTAAAATCAGGGTGAGCCAGGTTTATAATGCCTTCAGCACGTTCCCAGGTGCTTTTGCCTTTTAGATTGAACTTCCCGTATTCAGTAACAATTGTATAAGCAATAGAACGGGGAACAGTAACAATGGTTCCAGGAGCTAGCCCTGGTACTATTCTGGATTCGAGGGAGCCATCTTTCTTCGTTATTACGGAACTGAGAGCCACATAACCGCGGCCATCTTTAGAATCAAATGACCCAAGTATAAAATCTAACTGTCCTCCACTTCCGGAGATTTGGCGGCCTATCGAAGCTTCAGAGGCAACCTGGCCAAATAAATCTACTTGGATAGCATTATTAATACAACACATGTTATCCATCCGGGCAATTAGATAAGGGTCATTGGTATAGTCGACTGGGAAAATAGCACAGGCCGGGTTATGATCCAAAAAATCATAAAGCTTTTTAGTCCCCATGGCAAAGGTATAAACCATCTTACCGGGATCTATGTTTTTATGTTTGCCGGTAAGCTTGCCTGCTTCATACATATCGACAAAGGAATCGACCAGCATTTCCGTGTGTACTCCCAGATCCTTGAGATCGGACTGTGCTATCATCTCTCCTACTAGATTCGGCATACCCCCAATTCCGAGTTGGAGACAATCACCGTCCCTCATATCTTCCAGGATCAGTTCAGCTATTTTCCTGTCCGCATCGCTAGCAGCGACCGAGGGTATGTCAATAAGAGGAGGATTATCAGGGCTTTCCACAATATAGTCAATATCAGAAATATGGATAGATTCGCCATAACCACCCAGGCAGACCGGGAAGGAAGTATTAACCTCTACCACCCTGATTTTTGCACTTCTATTAATACACGAAGCCAATGAATTTGAAGTACTGACGTTAAAGAAACCATTCATGTCCATGGTCGTAACAGGTTGAAAAGATACATCTACCTGAGTATACCCCCGGTCATATATCTCTGGGCCCTCATGATAGGTGATGGGGATATAATTGCACAGGTCCTGTTCTTGCATCTTGCGCGAGACTCCAGAAAAGTGCCAGTCATTTACGATAAAAGAACTTCTCTCCGGATCCACCTTGCAAACTTCGGGTAACCAGGTCATGGTAACCAGGCGAATCTTAACATCTTTCAATTCATCTTTGCGTTTAGCCAGGGCTGCGTCACAAGCTTTGGGTTGACAAACAAACTCTCCATATTGAACCCAATCACGTGATTTAACCAAATTAGCAGCTTGATCGGGAGAAATTAGCTTACTTTTATATTCCTCAATAATAGCTTTTGATGTAAAACTCAATTTATTTAACCCCCTAATATTTTTTCGGATTTAGCAGTCTTACTTTGAACCGATGCAAAGCTCTTTCACCTCCTCAAATCATCCGAAGTATGTCAATGTCATATAGTTTTGTCATATGCAATTTGCATGCCAAGATGATTTTGATAACCAATCATATTGGGATTCATTGATGAAAAAGAAAACTAAGGATAAAATGAAAGAAAAGGAATAATAAAGAGAAGAAAAATCGAAAGATATATAACGACAAAGGGGAGAATGCAATAATGGAAATTATCATTGATGAACATTGCGTTGAAGCCATTCCTGGTGAAACCATTTTAGAATTAGCACAAAGATCCGGTATTTATATTCCCAATCTCTGTTCCTCCAATGGTATTTGCTGTGAAAAAGGTTTATGCCGCCTATGTGTCGTAGAAATAAAAACTTCAAGCGGTGTTAAATTGGTAGAATCCTGTTCCTATAAGATAGCTGAGGAAATGAAGGTAAGGACCTCTACTCCTCTAATAGAGGGTATTCGCCATAGCATACTCAATTTGTTTATTGGGAAGGGGGATCTAACTCCAGGCGACCTTGCAGAACTGATCAACTTTGCTGAACAACATAATAGCGGGATAGACGAAACCGGCTATGCTTTATTTGTTTCTGCAGCCAAGGAATTACTCCCCAATATTTTCCAGAAGGGATTGGAGGATAACCCTCAACTGGCTTACATTATTGTTAATAAAGAAGGTATTATTCAAGAGATTAACCAGACTTACCTGGACATTATGGGAATAGATATTAATGATGCGTTAGGTGAGTATATACTCGATGTAGTTCCCAATTCTGAACTTCTTAAAATATTGGAAACAGGACATACTGACCAGGCTGCCTTTTGGACCGTTAATGGCCACGACTCAATTGTTAATCGCGTACCCATAGTTAGGGATGGGCAAATAGTAGGTGCTTTGGGGTATAGTCTATTTTTGGACATGTCGGCAGCCCGAATATTTATAAAAACAATGCAGGAGCGAGAAAAAGAATTTAATGATTTCCTCCAGGGGTTATTGGAAAATCCTTATTTGGCCTATACAATTGTCGACCGTAATGGTTATATAACTGCTATTAATCAGGCTACCCTGGATATTCTTCAACTGGAAAAAGGGGATGCTATGGGTAAATATATTTTAGAAGTTATGCCCAATTCAGAGTTTCCCGAAATATTAAAAACCGGGAGGATTGACCGGGCGGAGCTCTACACTACCAACGGAAGGGACACCATAGTCAACCGCATGCCCATAACTCAGGACGGAGAGATTATTGGGGCTGTGGCGTATAGTCTTTTTCTCGATATGTCTGGAGCAAAACTGCTTACCCGACGTCTGCAGGAAATGGAAAAACAGTTAACACATTATAAGGGAGAGATTAATGATATATATAGAGCCAAATGGATTATCAACGACCTGGTCGGAAACAGTCCGGCTTTTTCATGGATCCGTAATGTGATAGGGCGCATGTCCTTTACCACCTCCACGGTTCTTATAACGGGAGAAAGTGGAACTGGGAAGGAAATTGTTGCTCAGGCTATACATAATTCCAGTCATCTTAAACACGGTCCCTTTATTCGCGTTAACTGTGTGGCCTTACCCGAAAACCTTCTTGAATCGGAACTATTCGGTTATGAGGAAGGCGCTTTTACCGGGGCCAGGAAGGGAGGAAAACCAGGGAAATTTGAACTGGCCAGTGGAGGAACTATCTTTCTGGATGAGATCGGGGACATGCCTTTAACTATGCAAACTAAATTGCTCAGCGTTTTACAGGAAAAAGTGATCGAGCGGATTGGGGGAACCAAACCCATTCCTATTGATGTACGGGTTATCGCCGCAACCAACCGCGATTTAGAAGAAATGGTTGCAGAGGGCCAGTTTCGAGAAGATCTTTATTACCGGCTAAACGTTGTCAGGTTGGATCTGCCACCTTTACGCAACCGGATGGACGATCTCCCGTTGCTGGTAAACGACCTGATTAAGCGTATTAATAAAAAGTTGGGAACTAATATTACCGGTATTTCTCCCCAGGCTATGGAACAATTAGAGAGTTATGCATGGCCGGGTAACGTAAGAGAATTAGAGAATTTGTTAGAAAGAGCGGTTAACCTGGCTTTTATGAATCAGGAAACCTTTTTAAACATGACTCATTTTTCATCTCTTTTTAAATCGTCTTTGGGAGATAGTATTCAAATGGAATTAGGAGAATCGACTCTTCCTGATACTTTAGAAAAAATAGAAAGGGACATGATTAATGAGGCCCTGGCCAAAACTGGTGGAAATAAAAATCGGGCAGCCAAGATGTTAGGCATCCATATTTCAGCCTTATATCGCAGGTTAGACAAGTATGTACAGAAATGATTTTAAAATTATTGGGGAGACGAAATTTTAATCAGCCATTATTAATATAAATAAACATAAAACCCTCCGTTTATGCAAAAA
>CAZUFR010000062.1:4290-6908 GCA_964619655.1 uncultured Syntrophomonas sp.
AAAACCCTCCGTTTATGCAAAAAACCTCAATAAGCTTTCTCCTATCCTCATAACTCTGCCGTTTTTCTTCTGTGAATCAACAATAAATACCTCCGTTTATGCAAATCTTGTTTTCAGTCCAATGATCTTTTTCTTAATTTGAACATTTAACAATGATTCGTTTTTGAAAAATATTTCGAGCTGTTTTTCTCATACCTCTGTCAAACCACTTTCATGCGCTTCTTGCATATTTCGTTAACATCCTCTTGTACAGCTAAATATGTCTACTGGGGAAGCAATTATCCGGACTCATTCAACTTGGCATACCATTTGCAGATGAATATGGTACATCATTATTCAATCATACTATTTTATGGGGGGTGTTGAATTAGAATCTAAGAATAATGGGCCACTGGATTATTAGAAGATATTGGGGAGGTTAAAATTTAATGAATATCAATAAAATCGCTGTATTAGGCGCAGGTACTATGGGAATGGGCATTGCCTGGGCAGTAGCTGGCGCGGGCAAGAAAGTCGTTCTTTACGATTTGAAACAAGAAATCGTTGACAAAACTATCGCTCGCATTGGCAAAGGCGTAGCAGGGGCAGAAGAAAAGGGAAAAGCTCCCGCTGGCACCAAAGATTTTATCCTGGGTAACATCACTGGTACTGCCAACCTGGAAGATATCAAAGACGTTGATATCGTAATTGAATCTGTTTTTGAGAGCATGCCGGTCAAGAAGGATGTATATGGCAAACTGGCCGCCGTTCTTCCCGACGATATTATCGTGGCCACCAACACATCTTCTCTTTGCATCACTGAAATTGCTGCTATCTACAAAAAACCGGAAAAGGTTATAGGTATGCATTTCTTCAACCCGGCAATGGTTATGAAACTGATAGAAGTTATCCCTTGTATGCAGACCTCTCAGGAAACTATCGACACCGTTATGGAACTGGCCAAGGCCATTGGCAAAAAACCGATCAAGGTTAAAGAAGGTCCTGGATTTGTTGTAAACAGAATACTCAGTCCGGGCATGAACGAAGCTGCTTTCATTTATCACGAAGGTCTGGCATCCGTAGAAGACATCGACACGGCTATGAAGCTTGGGGCAGGTTGGCCCATGGGTCCCTTGGCCCTGTGCGATATGGTTGGTGTAGATATCGCGCTAGAAGTCTGCAACGTTCTCTATGAAGAAACCGGAGATCCCAAATATCGCCCCGCTCCACCTCTTAAGCAAATGGTTCGCGCCGGCTGGCTGGGAAGAAAGACCGGTAAAGGCTGGTATGATTACAGCGCAAAATAGTTTGCTTAATAGGCAAACAAGGTCTAAGGGAAGGGAGTTAGGTCATGTCCTACAGAGATAAACAATATGAAACAATGCTTCTGAGCTTTGAAGATCCGGGTATTGCCATTATTCAATTTAACCGGCTCAAGGCGTTCAATGCGGTTAATGCTCAATTCCTTGATGAACTATATGAAATTGCCGTGGGATGCCAGGAAGATTCTGATGTTAAGTGTATGATTTATACCGGTGGAGATAGGGTCTTTGCCGCTGGAGCGGATATCAAAGCCGTTGCCAAATACAACGCCTTCGAAGCCCGCGGTTTTCTGGACAAGGTGCACAGAGCAATATTCGCCATAGAAGATAACCACAAACCCGCGATTGCTGCTATAAATGGTCTGGCACTGGGTGGCGGACTGGAAATCGTACTGGCAACCGATATTCGCGTATGTGCCGATAATGCAACCATGGGACTGCCGGAAATCAATCTCGGTATCTATCCCGGCGGCGGGGCAACCCAGAGAATGCCCCGGAATGCCTCGATCTGCCAGGCTAAACAGTATGTCTTTACCGGAGATTTCTTTGATGCTAACACCGCTCTGAAGATGGGCCTGGTCAACATGGTAGTTCCTGCAGCCGAAGTTATGGATACCGCCAGGAAGATGGCCAAGAAAATAGCCAGAAAGTCAGCGTTGGCTCTGAGAGAAGCCAAGCAGTCAATTAACAACTCCATGAACATGGATATCAAGTCTGGCTGCCGGGCAGAACAAATTGGATGGTCCCTGCTCTTCGCTGGTGAAGATCAGAAGGAAGGTATGACCGCATTCATGGAGAGCAGAGAACCTGAGTTCAAAGGTAAATAAGGGTCGCTTTATAATGCTCTATTTATATAAAGACATTTAAGGAGGTTATTTAATAATGGAAGTAAATGAAGTCGTAATGGTTAGCGCCTGTAGAACACCAATCGGTAGATTCGGAGGTGGTCTGAAAGATGTCAGAGCCAACGAACTATCTAAGATAACTGCTACTGAAGCTATAAAAAGGGCTGGTCTGGAACCTACTCAGATCGATGAACTGGTTCTGGGTATGTGCATGCACCATGGCAATGGCTCCCTACCTCCACGTGTGGTAGCTATGGAGATTGGCATGAGGCAAGATACTGCAGCCTGCCAGGTAAGCCAAAACTGTGCTGCTAGTATGAGGGCTACCGAGATTGCCGCTGCCAACCTGGCGTTGGGCAAGACCGATATCGCATTGGTAGTAGGAACCGAGACTATGAGCAACATACCTTATATCTCCCAAAACAGCCGCTGGGGTGGTCGATTGGGCGATGTTAAATTGCAGGATCCCCTG
>CAZUFR010000063.1:0-2753 GCA_964619655.1 uncultured Syntrophomonas sp.
ACCTTATTAACTCTTTCCTCAGCTAGCTGGGATATGTGAACCAGACCTTCCTTACCCTGGGTACCTAACACACCCGGGATAATTTCCACAAAAGCACCAAAGTCCATTATACGTTTGACTGTTCCCGTGTAGGTCTTTCCTACTTCTACGTCAGCTACAATAGATTCTACCAGGAACTTGGCTTTTTGAGCGGCTTGCTCATCAATCGCCATGATAAAAAGACTACCATCATCCTCAATGTCTATCTTGCAACCAGTTTCATCGACAATCTTATGAATAGTCTTACCGCCAGGTCCAATGACTTCCCGGATTTTATCGGGATGAATATGCATTTTGATAAGACGCGGGGCATAAGGTGAGAGTTCAGAATTGGGCTGATTAATTGCTTCCATCATTTTACCCATAATAAACATCCGACCTTCGCGGGCCTGTTTCAGGGCTGTCTTAACAATATCTTTGTTTACACCCGTTATCTTGATATCCATCTGAACTGCAGTTACCCCTTTTTCAGTACCTGCCAACTTGAAATCCATGTCGCCCAGAGCATCTTCAATTCCCTGGATGTCGCTTAGTATGGCAAAACCATCCTCGTTTTTAACCAGACCCATAGCTATTCCTGCTACCGGAGCTTTGATAGGAACACCAGCATGCATCAGGGATAAAGTGCTTCCGCAAACGCTACCCATGGAACTGGAGCCATTGGATTCCAGTACCTCAGAGACTATGCGAATAGTATAGGGAAAATCTTCTTGGGATGGGAGTACTGCCAGCAAAGCTCTTTCAGCCAGAGCCCCGTGGCCAATTTCTCTTCTTCCTGGTCCCCGCATAGGTTTGACTTCACCGGTACTATAGGGGGGAAAGTTGTAATGGTGGATGTACCTTTTACGATCAGCATTACCCAGACCATCCAGAATCTGCTCTTCACTGGCCGCCCCCAGAGTCGTAACTGACAGTACCTGAGTCTGTCCCCGGGTAAATAAACCTGAACCATGGGGCCGGGGCAATATGCCTACTTCACAGCTAACTTGCCTGATTTCATCCAGCTTACGCCCGTCAACCCGGTCACCCTGCTCTATAATCATTTTTCTAACCACTTCTTTGAGCAGCTTATCAACCAGTATTTTGATATTCTTTTCTTCTTCCGGGTAAATCTCCAGGAAATGGGCTATGATTTCATCATTTGCTGTATCCATATGGGCTTCCCGGGATTTTTTATCCGGATTCTTGACGGCCTCTTCCAGGAGTGGCAAAGCATATTCACGTACTGCATCAGCCATTTGGGCATCAATTTCTACTTCGGGTACTTCAATTTTGGTCTGCCCCAGTTCGGCAATAATTGGTTCCTGAAATGCTACTATCCTCTTAATTTCTTCATGGGCGAAGAAAATGGCCTCTAGCATAGTCTCCTCCGGCACCTGGTTAGCGTAACCTTCAACCATCATTATGGCCTCTTTGGTTCCTGCAACTACCACGTGCATATCAGAAGACTCAGACTGCTCCAGGGTAGGATTAATAATAAGCTCTCCATTCACTATACCAACAACAACTGCTCCTATAGGTCCAGCAAAAGGTATATCCGAAACCCCCAGAGCCATTGAAGCACCAATAGTTGCAGTAACATCAGCCGGGCAGTCTTTTTCCACCGACATAACGGTAGCAACTACGTGGATATCATTTTTAAATCCTTTGGGAAATAGTGGACGAATAGGCCTGTCTAACTGCCGGGCAGAAAGAGTAGCCAGTTCAGTAGCTCGACCTTCCCTTTTGATAAAGCCACCGGGAATTTTACCTACTGCATATTGTTTTTCCTCGTAGTCAACGGTTAATGGGAAAAAGTCAATTCCTTCCCGGGCGGCTTTGGAGGCGGTTGCTGTAACCAGGACAACGGTATCACCATATCTTACTAATGCTGCCCCGTTAGCCTGCTTGGCCACTTGTCCAATTTCAATAATCAGTGGGCGACCAGCTATTTCCATTTGATATTTGTGGACTATATCCATCTCCTCCTTTCAATTAATTTATGATAAAGATAAAGAGCGGCTTCCCGCTCTTTTATCTCCTCAAACCAAGTCGGGTAAGAATATTACGGTAACGGTCGAAGTCTTTATCTTTTAGATAATCTAAAAGAGAGCGACGTTGACCAACCATTTTTAACAGCCCCCGGCGGGAATGATGATCCTTTTTATTGGCCTTAAGATGCTCATTAAGATAATTGATTCTTTCCGTCAGAATAGCTATCTGAACTTCGGGGGAACCAGTGTCATTTTCGTGTATCTGGAAGGATTTAATTAATTCTTCCTTTCTTTCTGGCGATAGTGCCATGCTCTCACCTCCTCTTCCGTTAATCGCCATTAACCAAGATTAGCGCCGGTGAATCACTAACCCTAGCCAATGGTTCAGGGCAGGATTATTGCATCCTGCCGATAATTTTAGATTTATTAAATTAAGCAGGTTTAAACTGCCGCTCTTCTACGCTTTGTATATTTTACCAGGTAATCTAAGTTTTTATACTGGAAAAACTCTAAATAACCAAGGTAAATTGTAGCATAGGCCGAAAAAAAAGTAAACTTACTGGCCCGAGGCTATCTGTTTGGCCTTATCTCTATCCCGGCTTATCTGCCCAACTAACTCTTCTACATTATTAAACCGGCGTTCATCCCTAATTTTATCTATAAAATATAAGCGCATTTTTTTACCATATATATCATCATGGAAATCAATTAAATGGGCTTCAATAGAAATAGGATATTCCT
>CAZUFR010000063.1:2853-6891 GCA_964619655.1 uncultured Syntrophomonas sp.
TTCGTTTATTAGTTTTTGGTGACCCTTATGAAGTCCGTCAAAATTACCGAGCGCCAAATAAATAGGCTTTGCCCCTGGCTTAAAGTTTTCAATTTCCCTTACTATTTGCATCTCTTGAACTCCTTATTTTATCAATATTATTTGAAAACCCTTTCCGGTTTAATTACACTTTGCTCGCTATTACCAGTAGATACAGCCAGAGCCAGCAGTTGGTGATTATTTGCATAAACCCGGACTATGCCATCAGGTAGTTTAGTACTGGTCTTAATCATTCTACCATTTAATATGGCATCGATATCGTCCGGTGATTCGATACTAAGTGCTGGCATTATAGTAATGGGATAATCTATGCCCAGTAGATGTTCTTCAATATTTGTCGTATGTAATAGTTCCTCCAGAGTACAGCTTTGTTCAATAGTAAAATCCCCGGAGCGAATCCTTATCAGATTTGATAATATGGCGCCAGTTCCTAATCTCTGGCCAATATCATGACATAATGTCCTTACATATGTACCTTTGGAACAATCTACCCTGATTTTGACGGCTGGCAAATCCAGCTTATTGTCAATATCTAACAAATCTATAGAATAGATTGCTACCTCCCTTTCTTCCCGACTTACTGTTATTCCTTGTCGGGCCAGTTCGTATAAACGTTGCCCTTGATGGTGAACTGCAGAATACATAGGAGGAAGTTGCTTAATGTTTCCGGTAAACTCTTTTAGAATGTCTCTTAAATCTTTTTCCTGATACCTGGTCTGTCCGGTGTAGCTGATTTGACCCCAGGCGTCAAGGGTATCTGAAACTGCTCCCAAAGTCATGGTAGCCAGATAAGTTTTGTCTTCATTTTTTATAAATGGAATAATCCTGGTGGCGTTTCCCAACGCTAGTGGTAAAACCCCACTGGCCATGGGATCCAGGGTACCCAGATGACCCATTTTGGTCTTGCGGGGTAGAAGTGGTTTTATTCTTCTAATTACATCGTAAGAAGTTATTCCATCGGGTTTGTCAATATTTAAAAAACCATGCAACTTAAGTAATCACGTCCTTGACCATTTTAATTACCTGCTCCCTGACTTCTTCCAGCCTGCCTTCCTGACTGGCTCCAGCCGCCTGGCGGTGGCCTCCTCCATTTAATGCCTGGGCAATAGCAGCTACATTAGTATCCCCCTTGGAACGAAAGCCAATTTTTATTACTCCTGGCTTCGTTTCGCGGAAAAGCAAGCCAACTTCCACCCCATCAATCATACGGGTATAGTTAATTATACCTTCCGGGTGAAAATCCAAGGCATTAATCGATTTTACTTCCTCATAAGGCAGGCTCATCCAGGCAATCCTGCCATCTTCGCTAAAGTCTATATGTTTTAAAGCTTGACCTAATAATATTACTTCCAGGTGAGATTTTGACTCAAAGAGATTAATCCGGGCCTGGTTTATGTCAGCCCCAAGGTCGATGAGCCGGGCTGCCACCCGCATTGTTGCGGGAGTGGTATTGTTGTTCATAAACCTGCCCGTGTCCATAAGGATGGCAGCATAAAGAGAATCGGCTATTTGCGGCGTTATGTCTATCCCCATAGCCGGTAGGAGATCAAAAATGATTTCTCCGGTGGCAGCCGCCACCGGATTAACATAATTATAAGAAGCATATGGTTTATCCTGCAGGTGATGGTCAATGTTAATAAACACCGGTCGGCCCTCTATCCTCTGCAGCATTTTATCGCCCACCCGTTCGCGGTCGGCACAATCTACAAAAATAATGTTTTCCAGACCTGGTACTAATTCCTCTGCCGGCCTAATATCCTCCCAGCCCGCCAGGTAATGATAAATTGCTGGTACGGGTCCGTTAAGAAACATCTTGACCTTTTTCCCACTGGCTTTAAGTCCACCATAAAGCCCTAGCATGGATCCTATACAGTCACCATCAGGAATAGCGTGTCCTATGATAATAAAGTTATCGGAGTGATGAAGTTGTTCAGCTATCTCGGTGATGCTGTTCATGCTTCACTATTCCCCTTTATGCTCTTCTTTTAATTCATCTAATAGAGCCGCAATATGAATACCGTGTTCTATAGAGCGATCCAGACGAAATTCCAGTTCCGGTGCATGTTTAACCTGTAAATCTTGAACCAGCTGGGTTCTGATATAGCCTTTGGCCTTCTGCAGGGCCTGCATAGTTTCATCCTGTTTGTCATTATCTCCCAGCACGCTTACGTTAACGCGGGCATGACTCAGGTCATTGGTTACGTCAACCCTGGTAATAGATACCGAAGTAGAATCAATACGAGGGTCTTTTATTTCCTCTTGAATTATTCGGGCCATGATTCTTCGTATTTCTATGGACATTCTTTCCTGCCTGCGTCTGCTCATACTTCTACCCCCTTAGCCAGTTGTACAAAATTATAACTCCCGGGGTATTTCTTCCAGGGTATAGGCTTCTATTATATCGCCTTCTTTTATGTCGTTAAAATCCTGAATACCAATACCGCATTCATAGTTTTCCACTACTTCCCGAACATCATCCTTAAAACGTTTCAGTGATGCCAGTCTACCTTCATAAACAATTACGCCATCGCGCAAAACCCGCATATTGGCATTTCTTTGAATTTTACCATCAATAACATAAGATCCGGCTATCATACCGATATTAGGTACTTTAAATGTGGCCCTTACTTCGGCCCGACCCAGATATTTTTCCCGGTATTCGGGATCAAGCAATCCCGCCATAGCCTTTTTCACATCATCAATGGCTTCATAAATGACGCGGTAGAGACGGACATCAATACCTTCATCTTCAGCATATTTTCTGGCTTTAACATCAGGACGGACGTTAAATCCGATTATTATAGCCTGAGAAGCTGAGGCCAGCATAACATCAGTTTCACTGATAGCACCAACCGCAGAATGAATTACGCTTACTTTGACCTCACTGGTAGCCATGCGCAGTAAGGACTGGGCTAATGCCTCAATGGAGCCCTGTACGTCTCCTTTTATAATCAGGTTTAACTCCTTAACATCAGCATCCTGCATCTGTTTAAAGAAGTCATCAAGGGATACTTTGCTACTTTGTTTCTGTTCTTCAATTTTCTTTTCACTCAGGCGCAGGTTTACAACTTCCTTGGCCACTTTTTCATCACAGGCCAGCACTCTACCTCCAGCCTCAGGTACTTCTGACCACCCGGTAA
Source organism: uncultured Syntrophomonas sp. (assembly GCA_964619655.1). Lineage (GTDB taxonomy): Bacteria > Bacillota > Syntrophomonadia > Syntrophomonadales > Syntrophomonadaceae > UBA4844. The sequence goes on from CAZUFR010000063.1 coordinate 6,033, forward strand.
TCTCAACCGGCATGGAAGGAAATGCCTGTTCCACTCTTCGACCTTTATGGTCGGTCATAGCTCGAACCTTACAGAAGTTGTTACCACTAATCAGATATTCGCCGATTTTAAGGGTGCCCTTCAAAACCAGGACCGTTCCTACTGGACCCCGCCCCCGGTCGAGCTGACCCTCTATAACTACCCCTTCCGCCAAACGGTCCGGGTTAGCCTTAATTTCGTGCATTTCCGCTACCAGCAGGATCATTTCCAACAGGGTCTCAATACCATCGCCCCTTTTTGCTGATACCGGAACGAATATAGTGTCGCCACCCCACTCTTCGGCTACAATACCATATTCAGTAAGCTGCTGCATAACCCGATCCGGGTTGGCATCAGGCTTATCTATCTTGTTAACTGCTACTACAAAGGGAACATCGGCAGCCTTGATGTGGTTAATGGCTTCAATGGTCTGGGGCATTACGCCATCATCGGCAGCTACTACCAGTACTACAATATCGGTTAAATTTGCTCCCCGGGCGCGCATGGCAGTAAAGGCTTCATGACCCGGTGTATCAATAAATGTAACCCGCCTGTCATTTACGGTAACCTGGTATGCTCCTATGTGCTGGGTAATACCACCGGCTTCGCCTGAAACCACATCTGCTTTACGGATTCTATCCAGTAATGAGGTTTTACCATGGTCAACATGCCCCATAACGGTAACCACCGGCGGACGTAGTTTAAGACTGGTTTCATCATCATGTATTTCTTCCAGTAGCTTTTCTTCTTCCGATATGGCCCGTTCAACCTTAACCTCATAAAGGCTGGCAACTATTTCAGCCGTCTCAAAATCAATACTCTGATTTATAACTGCCATGAT
>CAZUFR010000064.1:0-6837 GCA_964619655.1 uncultured Syntrophomonas sp.
TTAGTAAGAAAATAGATAGGGGAATAGACACTGATAACACAGATTTCTTATGATTAACACTGATTTTTTTATAATTTTTTTTGTAGGGGCGGACCCATGTGTCCGCCCGCGGGATTGCAGTGGTCGGCCGGGCAGACACACGGGTCTGCCCCTACAAACGAATCAGCATAAGTCCTGTATTAATTAAAAAGATTTAGTGTTAATCTGTGCCCGAAGGGTCTGTGTTATCAGTGTCTATTCTCCCCGTGATATATTCAGGTGGTGATACGAAATGAAAGTAGTTCTTAGTACATTAAATGCGAAATATATTCATTCCTCACTGGCTCTGGCCTATTTGGAGGAGGCCTGTTACAGTGAAAATTGGGAAATAGAAACGCTTGAGTTTACTATTAATGATAAACTTGACCAAATAATGACCCGCCTTTACCGTAGCCAACCGGATGTACTCTGCTTTTCAACCTATATTTGGAACATTGAGGAAATTCTTTCCCTATGCCAGGATTTTAAGAAGGTATCTCCACAATGCCTGATTATATTAGGAGGTCCCGAGGTATCTTATGATAGCACTAGAATTTTAGAAGAGCACCCCAGCATAGACTATATTGTACGGGGAGAGGGCGAAATCAGCCTATGCGAATTACTGGGACAAGTCTTCGCCGGGAAAGATGTAGATAAGGTTAAGGGGATTACCTACCGCTACCAGGGACAGATAAGGGAAAATCCCGACCGACCATTAATTACTGAGCTGGGTTCTCTACCTTCTCCTTTTGGGCGTGATTTTACCCCTTATAAAGACCGGGTCGTATATTATGAAAGCTCCCGCGGCTGTCCCTTTAACTGCTCTTACTGCCTTTCCTCCACTGCCCGGGGAGTTCGGTTTTTCCCGATGGAGAGGGTAAGAGAGGAATTGAAACACTTACTTAAATATGAGCTGCGAGAGATCAAGTTGGTAGATCGCACCTTTAACTGTAACGAAAAACGGGCGCAGGAGATCATGCAGTTTATTGTTGAACAGGGAAGCAGTACCAAAGTTCACCTGGAAATCTGCGCGGATATTATGTCGGATAAATTTATCGAATTTCTAGGTCAGCTACCGCCTGACATTTTTAACTTTGAAATTGGAATACAATCCACCTGTCCAGAGGCACTGCAGGCAGTTCATCGGGTTAGTCACTGGGAAACCTTACGTAAAAATATTTTACAATTGCGGTCATTTAATAATATCCACCTGCATCTGGATCTTATCGCAGGTCTACCTTATGAAAGCTATACTCGCTTTCGGGATTCTTTTAATAATGTTTTTAATTTACAGCCCCATATGCTACAGCTTGGTTTTCTAAAAGTATTAAAGGGCTCAGAAATATACCGGCAGCGCTATGAACATGAATATCGTTTTCAAGCCTGCCCACCTTATCAGGTTTTAGCCAACAATTACATTTCCTATGATGAAATCATTAAATTGCAGCAGATAGAAGAGCTCTTAAACCGCTACTATAATAAAGATATAGTACCGAAGACTATAGCATATGGTATCAACACAGTTTACCAGGGCAGTGCCTTTACCTTTTTTGAAGATTTCGCTCTTTATTGGGAGGAAAATGAGCTCTTTGGACGGGGTCACCGCAGGGTTAAAGAATATGGTATTTTGCTAGATTTTCTAAACTACCGTTGGCCTGATCGAAAAAGGGAATGGAACGAATTAATTAAATATGATTTTTTATATCATAATCTGCCCCACCCGTTTCCGAAAGGTATCAAGCGCTTTAAACTAGATGTAGCCAGGGATTTATTAAACACCTGTCTGCAGGAGCAATCATTTTTGGACTACCTTCCACATGTTCTGCCAGACACCCGGCAAGAGATAAGAAAACAGTTACACCTGGAACACTTTACTTTTAACCCCTTTTCCCTGACTTTTTTGGAAGAACCTCTGCCTTTAATTTTTATGTATCACCCGATTAAGAAAAAAGCGATAGGGGTTATTAATGCAGCAGAGTTGCACCCACTTTAAAAAAATTTGTCAAAGTTAATTGCATTATTAATAAAGTTAGGTTAAATTGGGGAGACAGGAATTGTATCGATTACCTTTTCATATGAATTTTTCAAGGGGAATTAAGGAGAGTTAAATGACTCATAATGCTATCATAGCCAGGGAAGGTTGGCCTTATATAGGTATATTTATTTTACTAACCATCCTGCTAGCTCTAATTTCGAAATCCTACTACTTGTTAGTTCCATTGGGGTTAGCAATCTTTTCGGCCTATTTTTTCCGCAATCCGGAACGTAATATACCAGTTGAAGAAGGCCTTATCCTGGCCCCTGCAGATGGTAAAATAATGGAAATTAACACCGTGGGGGAAGACCAGTATTTAAAGTCTTCTGCTATACAGGTGAGAATATTTTTAAGTCTTTTTAATGTTCATATAAATAGGGTTCCATTTAGTGGCGAGGTGGAATGGTTATCCAGGTCTGGGAGTACCTATTTACCAGCTTATAAAAAAGAAGCGGGCAGCACTAATGTAGCAAATTATGTTGGTATCCATTCTAGTAACGGTAAAATAATGGTGGTTCAAATCACCGGTCTAGTTGCTCGGAGACTAGTATGCTGGCTTAAACCAGGGGACCAGGTTCAGAGCGGAGAACGTCTGGGCCTGATTAAATTTGGATCCTGCACGGAATTGTATTTACCGGTTAGCGCTGAAATTATAGTTCAGCCGGGTCAGAAAGTCAGGGGAGGGGAAACCATCATTGGCCGGTTTAGTAACTAAAAGAGCTGCCAATTTTATTACCTTTTTAAATATTATTTTTGGGTCTACAGCCATCCTCTATACTATTAATAGTAATTATAAACTGGCAGCAATATTTATTTTGGCAGCAGTAGTAATGGATGGATTAGATGGCAAAGTGGCACGCAGGCTACATACCAGTTCCGATTTAGGTAAGGAACTGGATTCTTTATGTGATATTGTATCATTTGGGGTAGCACCGGCAGTGCTCTTGTACTCGCAAGTGCTGGCAAGTAATTACGGTTTTATGGGCCTGGCGGCATTTTTGCTTTTCATTATCTGCGGTGCTTATCGCCTGGCACGTTTTAATGTAATAAACATTAGCGACTATTTTTTAGGACTACCTATAACTATTGCTGGTGGTTTAGTGGCATTACTATCCCTGCTGGCAGCTTATCTGCACCCTCTAATAATACTGCTTTTTATGCTGGTTTTAAGCTTCTTTATGATTAGTTCCATTCGCCTTCCTAAAATATAGCCTTCTCCCCACTCTTCATACCAGTTACCAATCGTAGGCAAAATCAGAAATCCACTACAAAACATGTTAGATTCGACAAATAATGTCATTATCTCTAAAGGGAAATCTGCTATTCCTGCCTAATAGAATAAATATAATAATATGTTGTGGGGGTGACATTATGGATCAGGTCATAAACACCGCATCAACAGAAATTGAATCTTTCAAGCAGGAAATTAATAGGCTAAGTGCTATTGTTGAATACTACAAAGAGCAAGAGAAAACAGCCTGGCGGAGTTGGAATACCCTGCGCCAGATTGCTGATTATGCACCCGCGCTAATATACATTTTGCAGGGTAATTACTTTACCTACGTTAACTCAACCTTTGTAAATATAACTGGTTATCCTGAAGTTGAATGTCTGAATACTGAATTCTGGAATTTTATTCATCCTGATTACCGGGAAATTACCAGGGAAAGAAGTATGGCCAGATTGGCGGGTGAATACGTTCCTGCATATGAAACTAAGATTCTAACCAAAGATGGCACTTCCTATTGGGGATATTTATCATCTGATTTAATATATCTAGACGGTCAACCGGCAGCTATAGGTATAATTCAGGATATCAGTGAGCGTAAAAAAGCCGAGGAAGCATTGATAATTTCTGAGGCCAAGTTTGCTAAAGCATTTGCAGCCAGTCCGAATATTATGATTATTTCCACCTTTGATGGATTATATCTAGACGTTAACGAACGCTTCACTCTAGTAACTGGTTATACCAGGTCAGAAGTTATTGGAAAAACGGCTGATGAACTAAATTTATGGATTGATCCTGAAGACCGTAAATTGGTGCAAAAAAGGGTTCTCATGAATGGCTCAGTACGCAACCTGGAAATAAAAGTTAGAACCAAACTTGATAAGGAACGTATTGTCTTGCTTTCCTCTGAGATAATTGAGCTTGATGGAAAGCCTTGTATTATAAACATCATGAACGATATTACCGAACACAAACGTATATCTAACTATATTACTCGGTTAGCTCAACTAAACCTGGTAGGGGAAATAGCCGCCAGTATAGGTCATGAGATGAGAAACCCCATGACCAGCGTACGTGGATTTCTGCAGATGTTTATGGGCGAAGAGCTCTTAATACCATATCATGATTATTTTAGCCTGATGATTGAAGAACTAGACCGGGCCAATCAAATAATTAGTGAATTCCTGTCTCTAGCCAAGAACAAAACAATTACCCTGGAAAAGAGAAACTTAAAACAAATAATTGAGGCCTTATCACCTTTAATAGCTGTCGATGCTATCAAACAGGATAAGCACCTGGTTTTAGACCTGGAAGATATCCCGGATCTACTTTTGGATGAAAAAGAAATGCGCCAGTTAATACTTAACCTGGTACGTAATGGTCTGGAAGCTATGGCTGTTGGTAAAACTATTACCATTAAGACTTATACCAGGGAGAATAATGTTTTCCTGGAAGTAACGGATGAGGGAAGTGGCATAGATCCCGATATTATGGATAAAATTGATACTCCCTTCTTTACCACCAAAGAACAGGGAACAGGATTGGGCTTGCCAGTATGCCATAGCATAGCTATTCGCCATAACGCCACCATAGAAGTAAAGACTAACCCCGAAGGAACTAGCTTTATTGTTGCTTTTAAAACCCAGTAATAAGCATACCCGTACGTAATATTAAGGGGTCGGGGGTCGGTTTCGATTCCCGGCTTTTCTCTGTTATAATGAATTAAACTTGCACACATTGAGAGGGTATGTAATGAAAATAAGCCGCCGTTCGGGTATGCTCAGATTTTTCATGGTAATTAAACTTTTCGTAGATATATTCTGGGCCTTTTATTCGCTAAAATTTAAGCGCATATGGCATAATACCGCCTGGGTGGAAGAAAAACGCCAGGAATTATATAAAACTCAGGCCAGGTATTTTCGGGATTTATCAGTTCAAATGGGAGGACTATTAATCAAACTGGGGCAGTTTTTGAGTACCCGGGTGGATATTCTTCCTCGGATTAGTATAGACGAACTTGCCGGTTTACAGGATGAAGTGCCGGCAGTAGAATTTGCTGAGATTAAGGAAGTTATAGAAGCTGAATTTGAATTGCCATTGAAGCAGGTTTTTGCTCAATTTGATTCCGATGCACTGGCTTCAGCTTCTCTGGGACAAGTACATCGTGGTCAGCTGAGTGACGGCAGTACGGTAGCCATAAAAGTGCAAAGACCTGGTATAGATGAATTAGTAGCTATAGACCTGCGGGCCATTTACCAGGTAATAAAGCTGATAAAAATATTTACCAACTGGGGACAAGTGATTGACCTGGATGCCATATTTATAGAATTCAAAGAGACGGTACAAGACGAACTAGATTATGTACATGAGGGGCATAATGCTGAAACTATAGCCCGGAATAGCCAGGATGACCCGGATATTATAATACCTGAAATATATTGGGACTATACTACCCGCCGGGTACTTACCATGGAATACCTGGAAGGTATCAAGGTTACTGATCATCAACTTATGGAGCAAAACGGAATTAATCGGCAAGCTATAGCTGCCAAGTTACTGCAAACTTATGTTAAGCAAATACTTATCGACGGTTTCTACCATGCTGACCCTCATCCGGGTAACCTTTTTGTAACTCCCGAAGGTAAGCTAATTATGGTTGACTTTGGTATGACCGGGAGCATTACCCCTGAGCTGCGAAATACTCTGGTAGAAATGGTCTTTGCTCTGGTTAATCGGGATTATGCTCAGGTAACAGAATACCTGAAAAAACTTGGCTTCATCCGTTATGATTACGATAACCAGGCCTTAAACCGAGCTATCAGTATATTCTTAGAAGAGTTGGTAGGTTCCGGTCAGGATTTATCCAACCTGGATCTGCAAGCTTTACTACGGGATTTAGAGACTCTGCTGTATGAGCAACCTTTTCAGGTTCCTGCTAACTTCACATTTCTAGGCCGAGCTCTGGGTACCCTTTATGGTATTTGCATTGATTTATATCCAGGCATAAGCTTTATCGATGTAGCCAAACCCTATGTCAAGCAGATTGCGCCGGAGCGAGACAGTATCTTCCGTATAGTTAAGGATCGTAGCAAGCTGATTGGTAACGCCCTGCTGGATATTCCACCCTTGATGCAAAAAGCATTAATCAGGGTGGAGCGAGGAGAATTCAACCTAACTCCTCCCCTCCAGAACATAAATAATGCCATAGAACAAAATACCCGGGTGACCCGCTCCCTGGTCTGGTCTATAGTATTTGGGTTCTCTTTGTTAACCTCCGCTTACCTGATGGTAAATGGTTTAAAAGATTTTGCCACCTATTTACTGATATTCTCCATTATTATATTCCTACTGCTCTTAAAAACTAATCGCAAACCCACCCGCAAAAAAGCCCCCCATCCACCAGTTATGATAAAACGAGGGGGATAGTGTTGGCAGAAATTATTAAATCCCCTTGACGGAACACGCGTTCTGTTATATCCTAATTGCAGAACAACAGTTCGTATTGGACAAGGGGAAGGTGAAAGTATGTTTGTAGGGTATCATAAAAAGGAATTTG
>CAZUFR010000065.1:0-6794 GCA_964619655.1 uncultured Syntrophomonas sp.
TATTCAGATAGCAGTATTCACACTGCCCCATACATCCGGTTACCAAAGGAAGTTGGTAATGAGCGGAAGGCTTGCAGCTTTGGAAGTTGAGCGTCTTTCTTATACCTACCACCAGAGTTCTTTTACCCGCCTGATAAGCCTCTTGCCATGAAGCTCCAGAAATAGTTTTTATTCTTTGTTTGGTCTCAAGCATATTAATGCTTACCCTGGGGTTAGATTTAAGTGCGTCCAATATCTTTTGGGCTATGGGGTAATCCAATGATCCAGCTTCAAAAAACAACCTCCGAGGAACAAACGGCATATATATCCCCTGCCTTTGACTATTTAGAATTTATTTTTCCCCATCTGGTGTCTTGAATTCAGAAATATTCGTAATATGGATTAAAAGAAAAAATTTCTAATGTCTTCCTCTTAAGGTTACCTTTGAGCCGGAACCGAAATCAGGATAAACATATTATAGTCGGCCCCGGCGTCTCCTCCGGTGCCATAGGTAATGCCGATATGCTGAAAGATGATTCGCATCTTGCAATTTTTATTTTCAACATCCAGGGTCAAATCCTTAACATCCAGGGCCTCCTTGGGCCGGTTACTGATGCCGGAAATTGAAACAGCAAAATCATATAAACCAGTGGATATCAGCTTTTCACCCGCAGCATTCTGAACTGATACCCGGGTTTCCTTCGCTGACACGGGGTCAAGTATAAGTTTGTACTGGATACCGCGTACCTCAAGGTTATAAGTCAGGATTTCTTTAGGGTCCATTCCTCTGTAAGTACCGGCCTGAAGTAGCACATCATAACCCTCAATGTTTAGCGGCTTCTGCATATCCAGATGGGCAAAAAAATTGTTCTGATTGTCCCCCAGATATTTGTAAGCGGGCTCAAAACCCAGGGTCTTCTCCATATCTCTATTGGTTTCAAAATCAGCCGGAAGCCAGGCAACCTCTTTAAGATAGCCTCTTCTTTCCAGATAATTCAGGATGCTAGTAGTCTCCAGTCGTAAGGTCATGTCGGCATCGCTTTTAGGATTAATCTTTCCATTTACTAATACACCATCTGTCTGCAGGTAGGTTTCCAACCGGGTTATCTGGCTGTTGCGTGACACGGTAAAAGCATCCACCGGTGGAAGAATCGAAAGTATAGCAAAACCTGCTGCCAGGATGGCAATGAGACCATTTCTCTTTACCGGCTTAAAGGATAGCACCACACCAATAACTATCGAAAAGATACCGAACAAAGCAATATAGTAGCGGGATTCCGTAATCCCATAAGCACTTAGTCGTATATATACGGAAATAAGCTGCATTACTACAATTGGGATTAACGCCTTAGGAAAAATACGCTGATATAGTATAGCGAAACGGTTTTCCAACCCGCTGGCCAGAATATAGATGATAAGTCCGGCAGCAGAATAAGCCAAAATCATTGGTCCCAGCTGACCAGTTGGCCAGTTCATGGTAATCGCGATTTTGATAAAGTAGGCCAGCAGAACCACCGTATACGCAGCAACCAATGGAACAGCTATATAGGAAATCAGAATCTCCAAAAAGCGAGGGCACTGGCTCGCCTCTAATGCATAAGTCTGGTCCAATTCCGTTTCCGAATTGAAACGGGGCAGGAGTGAGAGATAATAAGTAGTTGCGAAAAGAATCCAGACGATGGCCATCATATATCCATAAGCATCGCTATTGACCTTAAAGAGCAAGATATCAATAGTTCCGATAATGGATGCCAGGCCAACCGCTAGCACTCCAGCGTAAAGGATTGATGTTAAAGCCGATTTAAAATGAATCAGGACTACACTGTTAAAATCAAATTTGCCTCGGAAAGATGGCAGCCAGATGAAAGCGCAAAACATGGAGAATACCGCCACCGATGTCCGGGCACCTACTCCATAATCTATAGCTGGTGCCGGGGAAATGATTAAATAATAGCCCAGGGCAAGAAGAGCGGATAATGCGTATACCACCCAACGCAGCCTGGCCAGGCGCGGGAAACGTTCACAGGCAAACTGGGCGGTAATCCCTATGAAAGCACCCAGCAGACAGACAAACATTAGCTTCTGGATAATTAAATCGGGGCTTTTATGCAGAGAAATCATGTAACAGGTCAAGGCGGTACTGCAGATTAAGAAGAATACAGTTAAGGGAAAACGCAAAACAGCTTTGGATAGTCCCTGAATCAGCTTGAGAATGGCTTTACTAAAACGTTTCATGTTATCTCCGCCTCTCATTTTAAATACATTTCAATATTACTATATTATTAGGTTTTCTTTGAATGGCAAAAATGAACAATAACGGGAGCAAGGGGGGCTAACAAAAAATGCCCCCCCTATTATCTTTATGGTGTTCTGGCAACAGACGCTAGACAATAACAAACTAACCAATAGGGTGTCAAGAGAACCGTCCCCCTGACACTTTTGCGAATCCTTCATCCTTGCCCCCAGCGGGCCATTTTTACCACATAGGCACCCAAAATATTTTGTCTTACCCACTATATATCTAATCGTTTATAAAACTTTCACTTTGGTGGGATATATAGACTTTTAAGGCCGTTTTTGGGGGCAGCAAACATTTAAGGAAGGATCTGTTTTTCAACTATTTCACAAACTCCTATGTATTTTACAACATGTCAAAATATTTCCATTATTCCCATTTGTTTTATGGTATATTTAATTATAGTATTATCCATAATTGTTAATTTGTTACTCGGGTAATTGTAATATAGGAGGATTAATATGGCTTATAACACTTTGAAGGCAATCGATCCGCGGATTAATTACACCGAAAAGTTTAAAAAGGAAAAGGCGAGTTTAGAAAAGGAATTCCAGAAGTACCTTGATGAATGGCAACAGACAGCAGTCATGGTTGTCAATTATGCCAAAAAGTACGGAGACAAGGAAGAGCTTCACCACAAGCCGTATGGTCAATGGGAAACCTTCACCTGGGCCCAGGTTTCCGAGATAATGTTTGCAGTTGCTTCGGCACTTCTCAACTCCGGCATCAAAGAAGAGGACAAAATTGGGATTTTCTCAGCTAATCGAGCCGAATGGCATCTGTCTGATCTAGGTTCATTACTTATCAGGTGTATTACCGTACCAATTTACGCCACCAATACAGAGGAAGAATGCGCATACATAATCAATGACTCTGGGATTAAGGTTCTTTTTGTTGGCCGCCAGGTTCATTATGACACAGCCTATCCGCTTTTGGACAAATGCCCCTCTCTGGAAAAAATTATCGTATTCCACCGCGAAACTAAAATTCATGATGACAAACGTGTTATTATGTGGGATGACTTTCTCAACGACGGCAGAGCCGCCTCACGTAAAAGTGAAATCGAAGAAATTATGAAAAGAGCCCATTATGATGATATTTGTACGATTATATATACTTCTGGAACGACCGGCAAGCCAAAAGGCGCCGTGCATACCCACAAAACCTTGATGCATAATGCCTGGGCCGTTGGACGTTATACTGAGGAAGGATTTGTTGAGGGGGAATCTTCTCTTTGTATGCTCCCTCTAACTCATGTACTGGAAAGATCATGGTCTTACGGTATTTTATCAATGGGTATGCAGCTATGGTATTGTGAGGACCACAATGAGATACTTGAATACCTGAGCGAAGCAAATACGCACGTTATGAACAGTGCCCCCCGACTTTTTGAAAAGATATATTCAACTCTTTACACAAAAATTAGAACTGCCTCTCCGATGAAACAGAAAATTTTCCACTGGTCTGTGGAGGTAGGGCGCCAGCATGGGGATTTGGTCCTGGCAGGGATTCAACCCCCAAGTTTTCTCACTATCAAAAGAAAAATTGCCGATAAACTTGTGCTTCACAAAGTACGGGCGCTATTTGGCACTAATATGCATCATTTAAACTATGGAGGCGCAGCCCTCAACCCGGAAATCGAGAAGTTTTTCTTCTACTGCGGTGTGCTTATTACGTCAGGCTACGGGCTTACTGAAACGTCACCGGTCCTTACCATGAACAGCCCGCATTACTTCAAATTCGGTTCAGTAGGGCCCGCCGTTCCGCTGGTAGATATCAGAATCGACCCTGATACAAGTGAAATTCAAGCAAGAGGCCCAAACATTATCAAGGAATACTATAACAAGCCGGAGTTGAGCAAGGAGATGTTTACCGAGGACGGATGGTTCAAAACTGGTGACATCGGACGAATTGATGAGGACGGATATCTTTTTATAACTGACCGGCTTAAGGACCTTATCATCACCTCGGGAGGCAAGAATATAGCTCCACAAATGATTGAACTTATAATGGGAGAAGACCACTTCATTGAATATCTAGCAGTAGTAGGAGACGGGAAAAAATATGTGTCTGCTCTTATCGTTCCAAGCTTTGTAAACCTGGAAGACTGGGCTGCCAAAGCAGGTATTACATTTTCCAGCCGGGAGGAATTGATTAAGCATCCTGAAGTAGTTAAGTTCTATGAACAAATTATCAACAAACGGCAAAATAGTCTAGGGCAAGTAGAGCGTATTAAGAAATTTACACTGCTCAAAAATGAGTTTTCACAGGAAGCTGGAGAGATTACTCCTACTATGAAGATTAAAAGAAAATTCGTGCAGGAAAAATACAAGGATTTAATTGCTGCTATGTACGATGATTAATTTCTTCTCTCTAATTGATTCATTATTAAATCTTCATATCCTGCTAATTAAACAACTGAAATGTTTTGAAAGTTAGCGTCTTTCTTATACCTACCACCAGAGTTCTTTTACCCGCCTGGTAAGCCTCTTGCCATGAAGCTCCAGAAACAGTTTTTATTCTTTGTTTGGGCTTGAGCATATTAATGCTTACCCTGGGGTTAGATTTAAGTGCGTCCAATATCTTTTGGGCTATGGGGTAATCCAATGATCCAGCTTCAAAAAACACCCTCTGAGGAACAAACGGCATATATATCCCCCGCCTTTAACTTTTTGAAATATATTTTTCCCCATCTGGTGTCTTGAATACAAGTATATTTTTAATGTGGGGCAATATCCGTTACCTGAAAGGAAAAACTATGATTGGTTAAGAATATGTTTAGGAGGAACCCTGGTGATCTGCTAAATCTAAAAGGAGTGGTGTAAATGTCTGAAAAACTGGTGATTATTGGTGGGGTAGCCGCAGGAACTAGTGCTGCTGCTAAAGCGCGACGGGTAAATCCAGACCTCGATATTACAGTATATACTGATGACGAGTACATATCCTATGCCGGATGCGGTTTACCATATTTTATAGGTGGAAAAATAGCGTCCCGAGAAAATCTGCTGGCCAGATCGGTAGCAGATTTTGCTGCCCAGAATATCAGTGTGAAAACCTTGATGCGGGTGGAAGAAATTAAACCGGAGAATGGAAAAGTGATAATCCGGAATCTACAAAACCAGCTTACTTTTGAAGATAATTATGACCGCCTGGTAATAGCCACCGGTGCACGTCCTTTTGTTCCTCCATTGGAAGGAGTCGAGTTGGATGGCATTTTCACCTTACGAACCATACACGACAGCGTGAGAATCAAAGAATATCTCTTCCAACACCGCCCCCAAAAGGCAGCTGTAATTGGTGCAGGCTACATTGGCCTGGAAATGGTAGAAAACCTTGTGGAACACGGCTGTCAGGTTACTCTAATTGAGAAAGCACCTCATATTATTCCCAATATGGATGCAGATATGGCCCAAATACTTACTCAATACCTGCAATCCAGGGGTGTGGAAATACGTACCGGAGAAACTATTACCAGCTTTATGGGTAATAAATCGGTTAGTGGATTATCTACTGACAAAGGCGAAATTGCTGCTGACTTTGTACTGCTATCCATTGGCGTTCAGCCTAATTCAGAAATTGCCGCAGCAGCTGGAATAGAACCAGGTATATACAATGCCATTCGGGTAAATGCCAAAATGGAAACTAATAAAGATCGAATTTATGCAGCCGGCGATTGTGCAACCACCAGCCATTTAACATCCGGAAAGGAAGTCTATATTCCTATGGGTACCACCGCCAATAAGCAAGGAAGAGTAGCTGGCGAAAATGCCGCCGGTGGAAACGCATCCTTTAGCGGCGTACTTGGTACTGGTATAGCAAGGGTTATGGAAATGGAAATTTCCCGTACCGGTCTTTGTGAGAGCGAATGTCAGGCATTAGGTATTAATTGTATCTCCAGAAGAATAAAATCAAGAACTGCTGCCCATTACTGTCCTGTCTCCGGCGAGATTCATCTTAAGCTTATTGTTAACCAAAACAATAATCGCCTCATCGGTGCCCAGATAGTAGGTTTTGCCGGAGCAGCCATGCGCATTGATATGTTGGCCACTGCGATTACAGTAGGAACTACGGTTGAAGATTTGATAGATATGGATCTAGCCTATTCTCCGCCATTCAGCCCGGTATGGGATCCGGTTCTGATTGCGCTCAACCAGTTTTAATAAACATAGAGGAATCCTGTTCTACCAGGCTGGTAATGACATGGTAAAATAACGATTAACTTTCTTTCGGATTCTCATGCTTCAAACATGAATCCCCACCATGTTCATCAAGTATCTGGCATTAGAGGTGGTACAGCGACCGGAACGAAGCTTATAATCGAATTTGATTCCGCCTTTTGCATATTGTTCTTCAAAATGATAATTTCTGAAGTTTAATCCCCGGTCTTTTTCCAGATCGCAAAGTTCGAAGTCATGGGTAGAAATCAACCCGATCACGTTGTGCTTACTCAATTCTCTTAAGACCACCTGGGCACCGGCAATCCGGTCCAATGAGTTTGTCCCTCGAAATATTTCGTCAA
>CAZUFR010000066.1:0-6771 GCA_964619655.1 uncultured Syntrophomonas sp.
GAGGAGATGAGGGGGGGAGGTCGCACTACCATAATAAGGATTACCACCGATAGCGGCCTGGGTAAATATACGATTGGACAGAGTGCCGATGGGCGCGATATCAACATACTGCTGGTAGGTCAGGGGCAAATCAAAGCTCGGCGTGACAACCTGGTTGTCTTGGATCCTGGTCATGGTGGCAAGGATACTGGAGCCCGCGGGGCTAATATAAATGAAAAGGATATAAATTTAAAAATAGCCCTAAAAGCTGGTGAACTGCTAAAACAGAAAGGTATTGAGGTCGAATACACCCGTACTACTGATATATATTTAGAATTGACATCAGCTTCCCAAGACGAAGTTAGTAAGATTGCTAACCAGCTTAATGCCGGGGTTTTTGTATCTATACATGCAAACGCTGCTAAGAATAACCCTGCTGCCCAGGGGACTGAGACTTTTTATTATGCCCCAGTGGATAATGACCTACTCTTCCTGCAGTATGAAGAAAGAAAAGCCCTGGCTGAAAACCTGCAACGCCAATTAATAAAAAAGCTTAAACGTCCTGACCGGGGAGTAAAGCAGAGCCCCTATTGGGTCTTGCAAAACACCATAATGCCCTCTGCTTTGGTGGAAGTAGCTTTCCTCAGCAACTCCGAAGAAGAAAGGCTACTGCAACAGGATTATTTTCTTGATTTAGCTGCCGAAGCTATAGCAGAAGGGATAGCAGCGTATATGGGAAAATAGTGAGTCACAAGAACCGTCCCCCTGACTCACTTTGATGTAAGGCAGGTGATAGAAAAGATGAATATTGGCATTGGTATCTGGGAATTGTTTGTTATATTGTTCTATATTGTTATCATGGCTGTTCCTGTAATATTCATAATATGGCTGGTTAGAACGATGGGCCGGATTGAAAAAAGTTTGGGCAGAATAGAAGCCAAACTGGAACAGCTGCAGCAAAGTTAGACCTTACTATTGTAAGCTGGACACTTTATTTTCGTAAGCTTTATAATGTACAGGGAGGTACGAGAATTGGAAATAAAGCGTCTTAAGTTTATCGATAAAACCTACGTCACAACCCTCTTAATTCTTCTGGTTTTTGGTCTGGTAGTTTTGGCCAGTGCCAGTAGTAGCATTTCCAGCGATCCCTATTTTTACTTAAAAAAACAGATTGTTTCTATAGCTCTGGGTTTTGTGGCTATTATCATTATCCTTCGCTATGAGTATATAGAGCTGAGCAGATATAGTTGGTTTCTATATGGATGTTCTGTTCTGTTGCTAGGTTTGGTACTGGTATTTGGTGAAGAAGTACGGGGAACTACCGGTTGGATTAGTTTTGGCCCCCTACCCGCAGTTCAACCGGCAGAGTTTACTAAAATTCTATTAATACTGGCATTTGCTGATTTTTTAAATAACCGTAAAGGGGAAATGGATACCCTGGCCCAAATGCTTCCCTGTTTTGCTTATATGGGTCTACCTTTTATATTAATAATGATGCAGCCTGACCTGGGCACTGCACTGGTATACATAGCCATAACCCTGGTGATGATGTATGTTGCCGGAGCCAATCCCAAAATTCTTCTAACCCTGCTTTTTTCAGGGGTACTACTTACAGTATTACTCTTTTTGGCGCATGTCGAACTTGGTTTGCCCCTACCTTTGGAGGATTACCAGATAAAGCGCCTGGTAGTATTTCTGGATCCCTACAATGATGGGCAGGGGGGGCGAGGACCGGGATGGAATACCATTCAGTCACTGGTAGCTATCGGTTCCGGTGGGCTTGCTGGCAAGGGTTTGTTTAACGGTACCCAGGTACAATTAAACTTTTTACCCGAGCACCACACTGACTTTATTTATGCGGTTATAGGGGAAGAACTGGGATTTTTAGGTGCCGCCTTCGTTATTATACTTTACGGTGTTTTGATATTAAGGGCTATTAATATTAGCTATAATGCTAAAGAGCTTTATGGCACTCTGGTGGTGTTGGGTATTACCGCCATGTGGCTCTTCCATATATTTGAGAGCATTGGTATGGCAATCGGATTAATGCCGGTTACCGGAATACCACTGCCGTTTCTAAGTTACGGGGGAAGCTCCATGCTTACTAATTTAGTAGCAGTGGGAATAATTTTAAGTGTAAATATTCGGGGCCGGAAAATAGTTTTTTAGTTATTGAGTCATACTATCTTAGAGTAACGTGAAAAACCTGCTCAAGTTCTTTAAGGAGTTTAGGGCAAAACTTTTTCAGGGGGTGCATTGTGAGTAAAGATGTTAACCAAAGTGCAGCGATGACTACTTTAAAGGAAAGCCTGTTGTTTATTCCTAATTTTTTAAAACTTATTTACCGTCTAACCCAGGATGCCAATGTTACCACGACTGATCGGGCTCTTTTGCTGGGAACTATAGCCTATGTAATATCTCCCTGGGATTTTCTTCCCGATATGATACCTTTCCTGGGTCAATTAGATGATATCTTACTAATATCCCTGGTGTTAAAAAGAATGATGAATAGCGTCAGCCGGGAAACCTTGCTGTCATACTGGGATGGGAATAAAGATTTATTGATACTGATAGAGGATATTATCAACCTGGCGGTAAAATTTATTCCTGAGGGGGTTTATCAAAAACTGGTTAAAAAATCTCACCCTCAGGGTTATACCGATGTGGAATACGAGGTAAAGAGTGAAGCACAATGATAATAGACGCGGGGAATAGACACAGATAACACTGACCCTTCGGGCACGGATTAGCACTGATTTTTATAAATTAAAGCGAAAGCTAAAGCTTTTGCTACAAATTACGGGACGTATTAAAGACGAAATAACTAGACAACTACCCAACTACCGTAGCGGAAGCTTTAGCTTCCGATGGAAAGCGGAGCTTTCCCCATTCGTAATTCCGGTGCAGGTTTTTTTAAAATAGCGTGGAGATAGCTGATAGCATGGTATGGCAAAGTTCGGTGGTAAAATACGGGGTTAAAAAACAAAACCCTTTGGTAAACTGATAATTCCAGAGGGTACTTTCATTGTTATGTTTTAATCCAGGTTACGCCGGTCATATACCCGCTTGCTTTTCTTTTCGCTGCGGGGCAGGGTCTGGTAAGGGGTTACTTCCACATCGGCAATAATATTAATTATCGCCTTAATATTATGTTTAAAATCCCGAGCCGCTTTAGGATTATGACGTTCAGGGTCTTCCTCTACTCGGATCAGTACCGAGTCCTTGCCATCTTCCCGCTCAATTATCATTTGGTATTCACTGGATAAGCCTGGAGTCATGCGAATGACGTCCTCCACCTGTCCCGGATATACATTGACCCCCTTTATCTTAACCGTATCATCACTACGTCCCAGTATGCGGCCCATCAGCGGGTAGGGTAAACCACATTTGCAGGGTTTGGGATCCAAATAAGTAAGGTCACGAGTACGGTAGCGCAGGAGGGGCATTCCTTCCTTGGTCAGGGTAGTAATAACTAGTTCCCCAAGTTCTCCTGGAGGTAGGATTTCTCCAGTATGAGGGTCGATTATTTCACAATAGATATATTCTGGGAAATAATGAATGCCACAGTGCAAATCACAGTCAATGCCGATACCGGGACCATAAATCTCAGTAAGACCGTATATGTCATAGGTTTCCAGTCCTAAAATCTCTTCCATGCGGGTACGCATCTTTTCTCCCCAGCGTTCGGAACCGAAAATAGCTTTGCGTAGCTTGAGCTGGTCGGCAATACCGCGTTTTTTGGCTTCCTCGGCCAGCAGCAGTCCATAGGAGGCTGTACCAATTAGTACGGTGGCCTGCATATCTAATAACATAGCCAGTTGCTTTTCAGTATTACCCGGTCCCATGGGAACCGCCATAGCCCCCAGGCGTTCGCAACCAGTCTGAAATCCAATACCGGCTGTCCACAGACCATATCCGGGAGTAATATGCACCCGGTCACTGCTCTTTAGCCCCACCATGCGCATACAGCGTTCCATCATTACCGCCCAATCATCTACGTCCTTGCGGGTGTAGGGGACAATAACCGGTTTACCGGTAGTGCCGGAAGTGGAATGAATACGAATAATTTCCTCTTCCGGTGCGGCCATTAAGGCTAAGGCCTCTTCCTGCCGCAATTCCTCCTTTTCGGTAAAGGGCAGGTATTTAATATCATCAATGGATTTAATGTCATCAAAATTAATTCCGGCTTGCCCCAGTTTTTTTCGGTAAAAACAGGAGTATTCCTGCAAACGCTCCATTAATCCCCTTAAAAGAATAGACTGTTTTTCCTTAAGTAATATCGGTTGGTACTCGTCTCTAATATACTCTACTGCCTGGCTCATCTCGTCTCTCCCTCCACAAATTGTTTTCCCAGCTTAAAAGCGCGGGTATTTATTTCCTGAACCCGCTGCGGCAGGCGGGCTAGAAGTTCTCTTAGCAGCATGGTCTCATCAATACCAGGGCACAGTGCAGTAAAAGCACCCAGCATAACCGCACTTATGGCTTTAGTACTACCGGCCTGGGCGGCCAGTTCATTAGCATTTATCAAGACTAATCCTGAAGTCTGTTCTTTTAAATAATCAATAAGCTGTTCATTGGGATACTTCGATATTCCCAGGTATACGGTTGGGGGTACTATCATATGAGTGTTTACCAGGGCCTGGCCTTTGGCCTCCAGCTTATCCAGGTTGCGCACTGCTTCTGCCAATTCAAAGCCCAGGAGATAGTCAGCGGAGGCATCAGGAATCAAGGGACCATGCAGCCTGGTGCCAATTCTCACCTGCGACACCACCGGTCCTTCCCGCTGGGCCATACCTATAATCTCCGAGGTGCGAACTTCATAACCTTGACTAATGGCGGCTTCACCCACTACCCGGGAGGCCAGTACCGTTCCCTGTCCGCCAACTCCACACATAATTATATCCATCAATTATCCCCTCCTTGTATAGCGTCAAAGGGGCATACTTCTATGCACAGGCCGCAACCGCCACAGCTTTCTAGCACCTGAGGTTTCTGACCGGTTTCCATTACCAGAGCCGGACAGCCGATTTCGGTAACACAGAGACCGCAGTCTTTGCATTTGTCCATATCAATCACAACCGGGGCTGAACTCTTTACCTCGGGTAGATTAATACAGGCTCTCTTCATTATAACTACTGCCGGACCATCGAAGGCCAGGGCCTCTTTAACTGTCGCCACTGCTTCTTTTAGATTTATCGGGTCAACCCTCTTTATAAATGTTACCCCACAGCCTGCCAGTACTTTTTGCAAATCAACCGCCGCCACTATTTCTCCGGTAGCAGTTTGTCCGGTTCCTGGATGAGGCTGAAAACCGGTCATGGCGGTAGTGCTGTTGTCCAATATTACCAGGGTGAGGGGATATTGATTGTAAACGGCGTTAATAACTCCGGTAATGCCACTGTGAAAGAAGGTTGAATCGCCTAAAACGGCAATAGTCTGGCGACCCGGCTCTGCTCTGCCAATACCTTGAGCCTGGGTTATAGCTGCACCCATACACAGGCAGGTATCTACTGCCGATAGAGGCGGCATCATACCCAGGGTATAGCAGCCAATATCGCCGGTAAAGACAACATCCGACTTTTTACCGGCCGCCTTGCGAATAGCGTAAAAAGATGCCCGGTGGGGGCAACCAGCACAAAGAATAGGCCGGCGTATGGGTAGTTCCGGTTTTGCTGAAACCACTCTGCTTTCTAGTTTTTTTCCTGACCAATCAGCAATCGACTTTGTTACCAGGTCTACATTTAGCTCGCCGGTACCCGGTACCATAGCATCATGTTTACCGCTTAACTGCAGGTGCAGGCCAATTTTACCTGCCAGGCGCAGTATGGCATCCTCCAGAACCGGGTCCTGTTCCTCAATCACCAGTAAACGTTCGTGCTGTCGCAGGTATTGGACAGCCAGTTCTTCGGGAAAGGGATAAGGAGTTGATATCTTTAGAATTTCCGTATTATCTATTATATTAAGCCGCTGCAGGGCTTCTTTTACATAATGATAGCTTACTCCGGAACAGGCGATAGCGTATTCGCCCTGGCCCTCCCGGTAATTGAAAGGGGAGCTGGAAAATTCCTGCCCCAAGGTATTCAAGCTTTCCAATAACTCACCATGTTTACGAAGAGAAACACTGGGGAAAATAACCCAGTCTCCACCTTTTTCAAAGCGAGCTTCAGAATTCCTTGAAATAATCTCAGGCAGATTCACATCCTGCCCCACATGGCACACTCTGGTGGTAGGGCGTAGTATCACCGGCAGGTGATACTTTTCCGATATATCGAAGGCTTCGATTACCATTTCCATAGCTTCCTGAGGGTCGGAAGGGTCGAGTACCGGCACCTTGGCAAAACCGGCAAAATGCCGGGTGTCCTGCTCAGTTTGAGAGCTGTGTGGTCCCGGGTCGTCAGCTACCACCAGAACCAGTCCCCCTTTTACCCCCAGGTAGGTACCGGAGAGAAGGGGATCAGCAGCTACATTAAGTCCCACCTGTTTCATAGTTACCAGAGTTCGGGCACCGCTAATGGCAGACCCGTAGGCAACTTCTAAAGCTACCTTTTCATTTACGCACCACTCGGCATAAAAACCATAACGTTTGGCCTGGTTGGCCAGGGTGCTGAAGATTTCCGTAGAGGGCGTTCCCGGATAGGCGGTAGCCACCTTAACCCCGGCAGCTATTGCTCCCCAAGCGATAGCTTCGTTTCCTAGTAATAATTGCCTGGTCAATTCTTACACCTCGCCTATAAAATAAAAGGCCGGGTCAACATAATGTGCTGACCTAGCCCAGTTATCTGCAACCAGCTC
>CAZUFR010000067.1:0-1906 GCA_964619655.1 uncultured Syntrophomonas sp.
GCACCATCTACATCAACTTCACCCATAAATTCTGCAATATTTTCTTCCTTGACACTGCCACCGTAAAGAATACGGACGGAATCGGCCAGTTCCCGGTCATATAATTTAGCCAGGTAACTGCGGATAAATCCTATCATTTCCTGGGCATCATCACTGCTGGCATTAACCCCGGTGCCAATGGCCCAGACCGGCTCATAAGCTATTACCAGTCCCTGAGGAGCAAAAGTGATATTGTGCAAATCCCGGATCAGCTGATCCTTGACTACTTCCCGAGCTCTATTATTCTCCCGTTCCTGCAGGGTTTCACCCACACAAAGAATAGGAACAAGGCCTACATCCAGAGCCGCTCTAACTTTGCGGTTTATAATGGCATCGTTTTCCCCCATTATCTGACGGCGCTCCGAATGCCCTAGAATAGCATAAGTACAGCCGGCATCAACCAGCATAGCCGGCGATATTTCTCCGGTATAAGCACCCTTCATCTCCCAAAACAGGTTCTGCGCCCCTACCCTGATTTCCGAACCGGAAAATATCCGGCTCATTGCCGTGATACTGGTGAAAGGCGGGCAAACAACCACCTCTACCCCAGTATATCCAGCCAGTAGCGGTAACAGTTCCTGCCCATATTGTTCAGCATCTTTCAGGCTCTTATTCATTTTCCAATTAGCAACTATAAGAGGAGTTCTCAACCGCATCCTCCTTTCCCCAATTTAGTCTCCACAGGCTACTACACCCGGCAATTTAATCCCTTCCAGAAATTCCAGGGTAGCACCTCCACCTGTTGATATATGGGTAATTTTATCCTCCAGCGCCAGGTCGTGAGCTATCACCGCAGAATCTCCCCCACCAATTACGCTTACCGCCGATGAATTGGCCATAGCCCTGGTTATTTCCTTACTGCCCCGGGCAAATTGTTCGTATTCATAAACCCCCATAGGGCCATTCCAAATAATTGTCCTGGCCTGGTTAATCTCTTCCCGGTAAATATCTATGGTACGAGGACCAATATCAACAATCATCATATCATCAGGTACTTCATCAACCCCTACTATCGTAGCGGCAGCATCAGCTGATATCTCCCCGGCAATTACCACATCAACCGGTAATAACAGCCGTACCTTTTTCTGCTCGGCTTTATCCAGCAGGCGGTTAGCTTCATTTAGCAAATCTTTTTCAAATAAAGATTTCCCCACGTTTTTGCCCTGAGCCTTAAGAAAGGTGTTGGCCATGCCTCCGCCTATTAATATAATGTCCATTTTCTCCAGCAGGTTCTCGATTATGCCCAATTTATCAGTAACTTTGGCACCACCCAGAATAGCCATGCGCGGTCTTTCCGGGGATTCCACCACACTTTTTAGCATTTTAACTTCGGCTTCCATCAGGAAACCGGCAAAAGCGGAAAGATAATCAGCAACCCCAACCGTAGAGGAGTGGGCCCGGTGGGCGCTGCCAAAAGCATCATTTATATAAATATCTCCCAGGGATGCTAGTTGTCTAGAGAAATCGGCATCGTTTTCTTCTTCACCGGAATAAAAACGCAGATTCTCCAGCAGTAATACTTGCCCCGGTTTCATACTGTTAACTTTTTCCTCAACCTCGGGGCCAACACAGTCCTCAGCAAAGTTGACCACCACACCATTTAATAAATCTTTAAGGTGGGGTGCCAATCCTTTCAGGCTATATTTCGGGTCGGGTTTGCCCTTGGGTCTTCCCAAATGGCTCATGAGTATGAGCTTGCCATTATGAGCCAGGACATACTCCACAGTGGGAAGAGCTCCCCGCATTTTACCATCATCCAGGATATTACCTTGTTTATCCATGGGCACATTAAAATCAACCCGCATTAATACCCGTTTTCCATCCAGTTCTACATCCCTGAGATTTCTCAAGCTAACACACCTCGCTT
>CAZUFR010000067.1:2006-3967 GCA_964619655.1 uncultured Syntrophomonas sp.
GCTATATAAGCCACCACATCAATTACCCGGACGGAATAGCCCCATTCATTATCATACCAGGCTATTACCTTGGCCATACGGTCTCCCATTACCAGAGTCAAGAGCCCGTCAACAATGGCGGAATTATTATCACCCCGGTAATCACTGGAAACCAGGGGTTCTTCCGTATATTTTAATATGCCCTTCAGGTTTGTTTCGCCAGCAACCTTAAAGGCGTTATTAATCTCTGCCACCGTAGCCGCTTTCTCTAGTTCCACGGTCAAATCTACCAGGGAGACATCGGGAGTAGGTACCCGAGTAGCCATACCATCCAGTTTCCCCTCCATCTCCGGAATAACCAACCCCAGGGCACTGGCGGCACCAGTTGAGGTGGGAACAATGGATACGGCTGCAGCCCGTGCCCGTCTCAGGTCATTATGGGCCAAATCCAGGATACGCTGATCATTGGTATAAGAATGAATGGTATTCATTAGTCCTTTTACTATACCGAAGTTATCCATTAAAACTTTGGTTACTGGTGCCAGGCAATTGGTAGTGCAGGAAGCATTGGAAACCACATCATATTCAGGCCGGTATTTATCATGATTTACACCCATAACCATAGTCAGGTCGACCCCTTTACCCGGTGCCGTTATAACTACTTTCCGGGCCCCTGCGGTCAGGTGTTTGGCTGCTTTCTCCCGAGTACGGAAAGCCCCGCTGGACTCAACCACAATTTCTACACCCAGCTCTTTCCAGGGCAATTGTTCCGGATCTTTATTGGACAGGTAGCGAATTTTTTGTCCATTAAGCAGCAGGTAATCTTCCTCAACTTTTACCTCGCCGGAATAGACCCCGTGGATAGAATCGTATTTAAAGAGGTGCGCATTGGCTTTGGCATCCCCCAGGTCATTTATCGCCACCAGCTCAATATCGTCCCGCCCCAGAGCTATTCTGGCAACTAGTCGGCCGATTCTTCCAAACCCGTTGATAGCAACTTTAACTGCCATCAATATCACCCTTTCTGTTCATTAATTTTTATAATTTTTCTGGTTCAGCTAATGCTTGTTACCTAAACAAATATTAACCATTCCTTTATTATTATTTATTATTTCTCTGGCCGCCCCTTCATCGGTAATAAGGGCCTTCTCCTGTCGATTGCCCAGTACCGCCTCAATGGCCTTAGCCTTGTTACTGCCACCGGCGACCGCAATCACGGTTTCAATATCATCCAAATCAGCTAATTCCAAACCAACCCCGGGAACTTCATAGACTATTTTGCCCTTTTCATCAAAATAATATCTCAATGCTTCACCTACAGCATTTCTTCTTTTTAAAAAATCAATCTCGTCTGCAGTAAGCTGTCGGCGATTAGCCATCTCAATAGCTGACCCGATACCATGCACCAGTATGTCGCAGGATTTAATGCTTTCAATTACCCGGGCAATATGAGAATCCTTTTTTAAGATTTCTACTGTGCTTTCTTCTAAATTATCAGGAATATGCAATAACCGATACTGGGCTCCTATAGCTGTAGCTATCTTAGCGGCAATAGTTCCCGCCTGCTGTTCCATGTCCTCTCCCAGTCCTCCTCGGGCAGGCACAACCAGTACATCTGGTAATTGAATCCCGGGACCAATGACATCAGCCATTTCCGCCAGGGTAGTACCACCAGTAACCGCCAGGATACAGGACGGGTAGAGCAGCTTTTTCAAGTAACGCGCCGCCGCTCGGCCCAAATCCTTCCGGGTCAGTTGATCAGTGTACGAATCACCCGGTACTACAATTACTTCCGGTATATTAAACAGATGTTTAATCTTTTCGGCTAAAGTTTGGGTTTGATATAAGAAGGGAATAATTTCATCGATTTCCTGAAGCATAGTCTCACCAGCCGGGGTGAGATATAATCCTGCCGGGGTGATATTAATTATTCCCCGCTCTTTTAAAATATCAATCTCGCTGCGAACTGCCCTTTCGGAAAG
>CAZUFR010000067.1:4067-6764 GCA_964619655.1 uncultured Syntrophomonas sp.
GTACCCCAGGGACAAAAATGTCCCAAAGTTCATATCATGTATACAAAATCCATTGTTCTACCAAATATTATATCATAATTACGTAAAAATGATTAACAATACCAAAAAGGGCACACGCAGTGCTTTGTCTATCTTCTTAATATCGTTTACGGGCCATGGTTGATAATATGCCCAGTTCCTGGCGGTATTTAGCTACCGTACGGCGGGAAATCCGTATACCTTTATTATTCAATATCTTGGTAATGGCATCATCACTCAGAGGTTTAGTAGTATCTTCTGCGGCTACTATTTCTTCCAGCATATGTTTTATGCTCTTGGAGGATACTTTTTGACTGCTGTGGAATGATTCTACCCCGGTGCTAAAAAAGTATTTCAGTTCAAACAGTCCCTGGGGGGTTTGAATGTATTTATTGGTGGTAGCCCGGCTTACGGTTGATTCGTGAACCTCCACAATATCAGCCACCTGCTTTAGATTCAGGGGTTTTAAATGTTCCACTCCCCGATCTAGAAAATCGCTTTGGATATCCACTATGCAGCGAGCCACTTTGTAAAGGGTCATACGCCTTTGCTCTATGCTGCGGATTAACCAGATGGCGGAACCCATTTTGTCCTCCAGGTATTTCCGGGCATCCTGGGGAAAAGCGTTAGGCTGGCGCAAAATACTCTCGTACACCTGATTTATAATAAGGCGGGGGAAATTGAAATCATTAACTATAACAATGTATTCTCCCTCCACCTTCTCTACAAAAACATCAGGAAGTATATATTTAATTTCATTGCTATCGCTGTACTGCAAGCCCGGTCTGGGATCCAGTGTCCTGATCAGGTCACCGATATCCTGTACTTCCTGTACTGGCACTGCCAGTGCCTGGGCAATCTTGTTCAACTTACCCCGGCCTAAATCGCCAAGATGGTTGTTGATAATATCCCAGGCCATCTCACTTTCTTTACCATAATGCCTTAATTGCAAAAGTAAACATTCGGCTAAGTCGCGAGCCCCAACCCCATGAGGGTGAAAGGACTGGATTAATTCCAGAGCCTCATCCACTTTTTCTCTGGGCACATTAAGCTTACTAGCTACTTCATCTAGATCTACACAGAGGTAGCCATTACTATCAATGCTACCAATCAGATAATTTCCGATAGCCAAATCATCTTCTTTTTTACTGGCAATATGCAGTTGGAATTCGAGGTGTTCATAGAGGCTAGGCCGGCGGGTTAAAAAATTTTCGAATGATTTCTCTTCTTCTTTTCTTTCCCGGGGTGAATATCCTAAATCCCGGTCATGGAAGTATTCCATCCACTCTTCCATTTTACTGTTGTCAGAGTTGTCATTATCATCCCTTTCCTCTGCTTCTACAGGCTCTTCCCGTTCTTCTAAAAATGGATTTTCTTCCAATTCCCTTTGTACATATTCAGATAATTCCAGGGTAGACATCTGCAAAATAGCAATAGCCTGTCGCAGTTCCGGTGTCATAAGTAACTTTTGTTGCTGTTCTAAAAAAACGTCATGAGTTAACCGCATGCAGATCCCCCTTTTCTCTATCTCTAACCATAAATATTTCTGCACTAGCGAAATTATGCCCTTCAGTATTTAGCTATATCCGATTATATCTTCTGCCATTTTTTCCAGCCTGCGCATCCGGTAGGCAACACCTGGTTTGCTTAGAGGTGGTTCAGTTAGTTCTCCCAGTTCTTTCAGGGTATAATCGGGATAATCTACCCTGAGGAGGGCCAGTTCCTTAAGCTGCGCCGGCAGCTTATTCCACCCTTCCTTTTCCCTGGCCCGGTTAATCAGGTCTATCTGACGCACCGAAGCATCAATAGTTTTAGCCAAATTAGCAGTTTCACAGTTTACCTGCCGGTTAACGGTGTTACGCATGGATTTAATAATACGCACATTTTCAAATTCCAGCAGGGCTCGATTGGCTTCTACAACCCGTAAAAAATCACCAATTTTCTCACTTTCTTTAACATACAAAACCAAACTACTTTTTCTTTCAAAAATACGGGCTTCGATATCAAAACGGGTTAATAATTTTTGTACATGGGCAGCCAATTTTTCCTCGTTAAATACTATTTCCAGGTGATAATCATTTTCCGGTCGGTTAACAAAACCCCGGCTAAGAAATATCCCCCGCAAATAGGAACGCTTACAACAGGTTTTTCTAGTAACCTTAGAGCTGAGTTGACTCTTACTACTATTATTATCTTCTATTAGGTGTAATTCCTGCAATATCGACAAATTATCTGGAGAAAAATAAGTTTCTACTTCATAAATTTTTGTTTTTCCAAAACGTTTGCGGTTTTCGATACGAACTGTGGATTGTAATCCATAGCTTTCCTTAAGCAGTTTAAAAATTTTACGGGCGGTGGCGGCATTCTCAACCTCTACTTTTAGAGTGCATCCATCCTCCCCCGATCCAATAACGATGCCACCGCTGGCCAGCAAAGCGGCAAGTTCAGCTTTGCTACAGCACTCTTTCTCCGGCATCACCCGGGCCAGCTCGTTCCTGACATCATTGGAAAAACTCATCTATAATTCTCCTTAAACAAACGCAACCACAAATGAAAATCGGTATATTGAGTTGGCAGGATTAATTATCCTTACCCCTAACCCCTTACCCCTTACTCTAGACAACTAATCAAGCAGTTATTTACAAGACAACTTCGTTATCAGCACCTATTTTCTTATTA
>CAZUFR010000068.1:0-4567 GCA_964619655.1 uncultured Syntrophomonas sp.
TGCCGGTAACAAAAGGATTGGGTATAGTGTATGATTCCGTCAATATTCCTGCGGGCTACTTCTGTCTGAATATCTTCCAGACGGGCAAAGGCTCCATAGGGGTAAGTATATTGGATATATTGTTCCACTATATTATTACTAGCCCAGGGCATGGAAAACTGCCGCTGTACTTCGTTATACACTACCCGGGCTCCTAGAGACTCCAGCACCTGGTAGAGGTCAGTAAATATAGGCGGTACCCCGATATAAGCCAGGCGCACCTTGTCCTGGTAAGGTTCTCGGATACGTGCTTTCTTAATAAATAATTGCAGTTCATCCTGGTATTGAGCTGGATTGCAGTTAAAGTCACTGGATGAAACCAGGAAGTAGTGGTTCTCCCCTCCACTGACCAGGTTATCCCTCCAGGTCATAATATCAAGTTCAGAACATAGAGCACGTATAGGTTTTAGCGATACTCTGGCTTTCTCCACCTGCTCCCCATCAACCTTGAAATATTTCATTAACTTTTCAATCTGAAACTGCAGGCTAATCGAGTCACGGTCGAAGGGGTAAGCAAAGGGTATAATATTTATTCCTTTAAGCTGTAGGGTTTCCATTAAAGCCTGGGTATTACTACAATCCCCCTGCATTACTGCAATCAGTGCTTCCAAATCTTCATTCAAGGCAACTGCATACAGACCCTTGATCCAACCACAGGTAGTACGTGGGTATCCTGCTTCTTCAGCAATCTCAGCCAGAGCTTGAGGTTTGGGAGCAGATATAAATATATTGTTAAGGTCCAGCGGTGTTTTCCCGGCAGCAATAATAATCTCCACCGGTATGCTGGTAGTAAATCCTATTTTTCCCATATGAAGTATCCTCTAGGAAGATTTTTTTATATAGATTCCAATGTGACAACTGTTCCGGGAGGCACTTAACCTGTAGGGGCGAATACATGTGTTCGCCCTGGGTTTGCATCTCTACGACCGGTCAGATAAAAATCCCCGGGGTTCAGTGGTCGGCCGGGCAGACACATGGGTCTGCCCCTACCGTGCCTTACCCCTAACTCCTAACTCCTCACGCCTTACTAATTCTAACTTTATGCACTTCTTTTATGGTATCTCCTATCAGCAGGCGACCTACATTATAGAATGACTCATCATTGCCGCTAACATAGAATTTTCTATAGTTGGGCTGGTTATTTTGGTTAAATAAATCCTGTCGAGAAAATATATCTATTACCTGTTCAACTGTTTTACAGGAAGGGTCTATCACCTCAATCCCCTCTCCGGTAAACTCATTAATAACTTTGGCCAGAAAAGGATAATGAGTACAGCCCAGAACCAGAGTGTCAATTCCCTGATCGAGCAAGGGTTGCAAATATTCGCTGACCGCTTCTCTGGTTTCTTCTTCCTCTAGTTTTCCTGCCTCTACCAGGGGGACAAATGAAGGACAAGCCGTCTCATAAACCTCAAGTTTCGAATCCAGTCGTTTAATTTCATTAGTATAGGCCCGGCTGTTTACGGTTGCCTGGGTAGCGGCAATACCTATCTTTCCATTACGGGCAGTTTTTACAGCGCAACTGGCGGCAGCCTTTACTACCCCCAGTAAAGGAATATCATACTGCTCTACTATACGGGGCAGGGTGATAGAAGAATGGGTACCACAGGCAACTATTATGGCCTTAACATCCTGGTCCAATAAAAAAGCTATTATCTCTCGAGCATAACGCATAAGCTCCTGCTCGCTTTTGTTACCATAAGGTACATGGGCAGTATCGCCAAAATATATGAAGCTTTCCTGGGGCAGCTCTTCTAACAGGGATCTAACCACAGTTAGTCCCCCTACTCCAGAATCAAATATGCCAATGGGTCTATTATCCCCCAACAATAACACTCCTTTTACAATAAGTCCGGGGACTGGCCCCGGACTTATTGTAGCATACAAACCCTAATCTTCGCATTTAGTTTAATCAGGCTTAATTGAGTTGGATAAATCCAAAAACCCAGCTATTGTATCAACCCTCTGACCGTCAATCATAAAGGTTACATCCTCTACCGTAGGAAATTGCCCCAGGGTATTGGCAATAGCATCAACCATTAGTTTCTCCTGTTCTGCACTACTAACCTGACGGGCCTGGGAACTAAGATCTACAATACATAGACCGTCAGGCTTGAGGTTAATGTCCCGTAGGCGGGCACCTTCAGGAATGGCCGATAGATTCTCGGTTTCAGCCGGGCCCTTTATAAGCTCCTGCAGAGTATTACGAGCCATACTTTCAGTTTTGGCAATACTTCTTTCTTCCATAACCAGGCTTTTACCATCCGGACCAACAAAATAAAGCTTAACTTCTATTAGGTCCTGCCCTGTTTCAGGATTTCCCTCCGGTTTAACTCCCTTTTCTCCCTCGTCCGAGGGTAAATTTTTGGATTTCTCCGGTGATAGGCTGAGTAAGTCTTTCCAGTTCTTAATATCTACCCGCTTATCCGAAGGTACCGAGCAACCTCCACTGATCAGGCAGATGGCCAGTACAATCACCGCCAGAATGCTTATAGCCTTTTTACGCATAATGCCAGCCTCCCTCTTTTTTCCTTCTAAATGATTACGAGGCTGGTCCCAAAAATATGCCAGGAAAAGTCTATTTAACAAAAAAGAGAGCACCGTACGGTGCTCATTTATGAAGGAGGAGTTATTATACCCCAATTAAATACTAAGCCATATGTTTATGGGTCTCCATCATAGTCTTTTTCTCATGACGAACTATATTAATCAGATTATCTTTATTCAGGTCATCAACCAGATACAGTGCTCCATCAGCCCTTTCTGACAGTTTTTCCAGGAAGAGACGATTAGATTCTACCCCTATACAAATAAGGCGAATCTTATTCTCCTTAATATGAGTAGCTGCCTCCAGAGCATCTGCCTTGGCATCTAAGGTCCAGAGCGGGGTATTTGGTATTCCATCTGTTATTAGTACCAGTAGAGGGTTTTTCACCCGGTTATCCTTTATTAGATCAACTGCAGTCATAATACCATTAGCCATAGGAGTTAAACCAGCCGGGCTGATGGTAGACAGACCTTTACTCAACACCCGCTGATTGCGGGTAAAAGGTACTACTACTTCGCTACTGCGTTCTTGAAAGGTAACTACCGCTACTTTTTCTTTACCACTAATAAGCAGGTGTTCGGCCAGGAAACAGGCGGCCTGCCGTTTATCTCCAGCCATACTGCCACTGGCATCAATTAAGAGGCAAATATCAATAGGGACATAGGTTTTTTTATCATAGAAATGTAAATCCTGTTTTTTAATAGTAAAATGGGTATCTCCTCTTAAGAAACTGTTTTTCTTGGCCTGAATAATAGTTTCCGGTACGGCCAGGTCACCGGACCAGTTTTTGTCCGGATCGTTTACGGTTCGGTTACGATTGGTATACTCCACTTGCGCAGTTTTACTGTCTACCTTGCCTAACTTCTTAAAGCGTCCACTACCTCCAGATGGCGCTTTACGTACATTGCGACGAATTTCCGTTTCCAACTCACACTTATGTTTAATTACAAAATCCTGAAGCATAAGACCTTTTTTAGTTAGTACCTTACCCAAAATAGTATCTTTAATAAGTCCCAGTTCCTCAAGTTGCTCAACATCGTGCTCTACGTCGCCCCATTTTTTCTTCT
This sequence comes from uncultured Syntrophomonas sp., assembly GCA_964619655.1. Taxonomy (GTDB): domain Bacteria; phylum Bacillota; class Syntrophomonadia; order Syntrophomonadales; family Syntrophomonadaceae; genus UBA4844. The sequence goes on from CAZUFR010000068.1 coordinate 3,655, forward strand.
GCTGTTCAATACCCTTACGTTTAAATATGTTAGTGGAGTAGCTTTCCATGAATTCTTCAATTTCATCTACACCACCAAATTTCTCCGCCAGCTTCAGTATTAACTGGTTTACGTTCTCCTTATCAGGAAGCTGGTGAGCATTTTGGCCCTTGAATTTTTTCCAGGGTAATTTAATATATCCGGCATAGCTATCCCGTTCTTCTTTTTGGTTACCATGGACTATGTTTCGCACTTTAGATAGCTTTATACCCGATGCTAGTATTACTTCTTCAACCGTCTCCGCAATAACATAAGCCACGTAATATTCTTCCCGGTTTAGACGAGCCAGAATGTGAACATGGTCATGGCCTTCTTCCCCTTCAATAAAAGGTTTTGTTACATCTTGAAACAGGTCATAAAGCAGTCCTTTACCTTGATTGGTGGTGATAAATATCCTATTGGCATAGCCGCTTACCATTTTAAAACGTTCTTCCTCAGCATATTGGAGCTGAGGATCCTTTTCCAGAAAATGTTCATCTAAGGCCCAGAAAATGGTCCGTGCTACATCACGGGGATCAATCTCTCCTTCTTTGTGATATACATCAATATGAACAATCTGGTCAACATCTACATAATCCAGATAAGTCTTACCGGCATCACGGTTGATTAATATTTTGATTTGGCCTTTAACCCGTTTTTCTGGCATCCGAGCATGAGCCCGGCGGCTAATTACTGTACTTTCACCCAGTCTTACGCCCTGATTTTGACCAAAATAAAGGCTGAGATAATTACCTACGGAAGCCGCCTTGTCTACATTAGTCTCTTCACCTAGCATAAGACTCCACCCCCTTTAAAAATCACTAGGGGTTAATGTTTTTTCCGTGTGTACCAATTCTCCCCGGTGCATATCCTTGAGTGGACGTGCTACCTGCTG
>CAZUFR010000068.1:4667-6634 GCA_964619655.1 uncultured Syntrophomonas sp.
TGAAAATGAGAGTTTTCCTCCAGCATATTGGCCAGTATGTCCAGGGAATCCGGTCGTCCCATATAACATACCATATCAAAACGGTCAGACAATTGCCGACGTATTTCCTCCAGGGGGCCAGGCTCTTCATCAGGGTTAGAAGCTGCCCATACGGAAACACTAACCGTTATTTCCACTACCGGTAGTCCTGCTTCTTCAATCTGCAGGTGACCAGGCTTATTACCCATAACGTCCAGTAATATATCGGTGATCTCTGGTGAAGTGTCAGCAAGTCGGTTTATTTCGTCGATAAATATTATGCCCCGGTGGGCCTGCGGTATGATTCCAGGAAGCAATTGGGCTTCGGGATGGGATGGATCAGTTAGTTTGGCCAGGTCTATACTACCTGCAACTGTACCAACCTTGGCGGAATGTGAAATTTCCAGGAAAGGCATAGGAATTTCTTCTACCCCGATAGCCTTTATTTCCTCTGCACTCAGGTTTTTATGATGTGGACAATGGGGAGCAGCCGGATCACAATTATATATACATCCCTTAATCCGTTCAATTGTAGGGAGTATATCTCGGGCCGCTCGCATTATGGTAGTCTTCCCTGTACCCCTAAGTCCTTCCGCATGTACATGCAAGGGTTCCCCTACATAACTAGAAACGATAGACATCATAACCAGTTCAAACAGAGCCTCGTTACCCTCATAGCGTTCTAGCTTATAAAAAGGTATCATGAGCATCACTCCAATCTCTTGCGGGATGCGGTTATCACTTGCAATAATAAATCGGCTGCTTTATTTGCTACATAAAATGGAATGCTTTAATTCTGCATATTTAATTCTCCATTTCCTGAATAGTTCTACTCCGTACTTACCATTCAGGTTGCTAACTCCTTCTTCTACCTCCTTTTCATCTAATTAACGAACTTCTCCCACACTTATACTATAAACTATTTTGTGATTTATTTCTCTATATAAGCTGCAGTTGGTTGTATTAAAAGGATATTTTGCACTAGCTTGCCATTGCTTTCGCATTTTTAGGGGTTTGTTGAAAAGACAAGCATAGAAAAGGTAAAAAAACCTCTAAATGTTCCGGACTACCGTTATTACCGTGTATAATTTCTCACCTGAACTCGAATGAAATTGCATTAATTAAGTGTAATTATTATATTTCTAAGGATAAATCGTCTCTTTATTAGTATAACTGATATATTCTTAAATACCTAGCTTTTGCCTCAGTAACTTGGCTTTAGAGCGGCTAAGAATTATGTCTTTATCGCATTTTTCTAAATGCAAAACATAAGAACCTTCACCAGAATTTAATATTTCTTTAATATAATTGAGGTTTACTATATAGGCCTGGTGGACCCGGAAGAAGTTAATACTATTAAGCCGTTTCTCTAGTTCGTTCAAGGTATAATTGCTAAGAAAGCCTTCATTATATGTGCATATATAAACCTTTTTACCCTGGCTTTCGCAGAACACAATATCGTCTTGATTTAATAGGGATATCTTGCCTTTTTCTCTAACTGGTAGTTTATCAGAATATAGTTCATAATTGCGGTATCTTTCCAGGATAAAGTCAATCCGCTCCTTTAGCTTGTTTTTGACCATTTCTTCGATGGTTTCCCAGTCGCCTATATGTTGCCTGGCCCGTTCAATAGTCTGCTCAATCCGGTTTTGTTCAATTGGTTTTACAATATAGTCCAGAGCTCCCAATTCAAAAGCTTCAACCGCCATATCTTTTTTAACAGTAACAAAAGCAAACAGCGGTGCATCTTTTAGCTGTTTTAATTTATGGGCTGTTTCTAATCCGCCCATTTCTGGCATAGTAATATCCAGGAAAACTAAATCAACCTTTTTTTCCTGGCAGAGCATAAGAGCCTCCAAGCCATGTACCGCTTCCCCAACAATTTCGATATCTTTAATCTGCTCCAGTACATAGCGGAGTACTATTCTTTCTCTTTCATCATCGTCTAC
>CAZUFR010000069.1:0-6630 GCA_964619655.1 uncultured Syntrophomonas sp.
CATGGGTTTTCACAGTGTTTTCACTTATAAAAAGCTCTGCAGCAATAGCCTTATTAGTTTTACCACCAAGAATTAATCGCAAGACCTCCTGCTCACGTTCAGTGAGAAAATCAGAATCAAGCACCTTTGTACTACTTATAATTTTATCTTGCTGTTTTTCTTCCATTGTGGAATATGCCATCAAATAAGTATGGCTTTTTAAGAGCAGCATAAGCTGGTTGTTCAATGGCGGTAGAATTGCAAGTGTAATGCAAATCACCGTGAGGGCAATAACTGTTACGCTGGCACTGGAAACGTTTAACGAAGTGATACTGCTCCCCAGTAAACCTCCCAGCAAAACTCCAAAAACGTTAGCCGATAAGCCTATACCAAAAATTTTAACGGGCTGGTCGCTGTGTTCCAGCATTTCTCCAATAATGCTCCACCAAAATAAATCAAAAATGCCGCCGGCACCTAGCATCAGGGTATCTACTACAAAATAACTGACAGCAGAACGGTCAAGAAGCATAAAGGCAATAAACGATGTCATAATCATGGCCATGCCTACATACAAAAAGTAAGAGCGTTTCACCTTAGTCGGTAAATTGCGCATAATGATAAGGGCTACGATATAGGGAACTGCCCAATACCAGCTGGTCAGCCAGGTCAAATGCTCAAAGGCCGGGTTAAATACCTGATACATCAGCCCCGAGTTTATGGTGATAATAACTACAAATAAGATTAAAAACAGCATTGGTTCTTTTAAGCTAAGAGATACCTTGGCATCGCTGACCTCGGCTATCTGCTCTTTTGTTACCGGAAGTAGCGCAGTGAAAAGTCCGGCGAGTATTAATGCCAGCATGGATAACCCAAGTCCAATAAAGGGCGAAAGGTAAATAGCCATGAGGTTGATAAAAATCATCATTATATTGGAATAAATCAGTACATCCGCACAGGTTTTGATGCGTTCATTTTTAGGCGTCCAGCTTTTGAGAAAACATCCCCATGAAGCAACCGCACCACCTGAAACCAGCGCACACGCAATAAGTGACACTTCCCACAATAAAAAAGACACCGAAAAGAAAAAAGGGATAGAGCCTACAAGGCTAATTCCAATGCCGTATAGCATTGCTTTTTTTGCAGCCCTTGGCGTTTTTACAAAAAAGCCGCAGCAGAACAGGCCGACAAAGTGTGCGATAATGGCGGTAAAGATGAAGGTGGTTGAGGATACCCTGAAATGATCCGTAAGGCTATACAAAACCTGCCCTTCGAACAAAAATGACAGTAAGTATGTAAATAGTAAGGAAAATGCAAGGATAGAAAGTCTACGTGGTTCGATTAGTGTTTTGTCCATTGCTTCGCCCCCGTGGATAATTGTTTTTATTTTATCATCCAATAACTAAAACGACCAGGGGTTTTTCAGCTTACTAAAGTGTACAATACTCTCGTTTTTCAGATTAACCACATTCCAAAACATCTTCGAACTTGGTCGCAAACCCGAAAAGCGACCCCCTAAAAGTAAAGGGGGCCGTTCAGACATTAGTTATACTTGCTGGAGAATGTGGGCATGAGCGGCTACATAAATCGTCCCGGGAATACCACTTACATCAACAGTAAACGTATAGGTTGTAAAATAGCCATCAGGGACAGGAGGATATTTGTATGGAAATAGTCCAGGAGCGCTGGTGGGTGGAATGGTAGCACCAACATATAGATGCACCAGGTCCATTACATAGGGAAAATCGGTTGTGAAAGTTACTAATAAGTTACTATCCTGGCGAAGAAGGTGTACCGTACCCACAGGAATATTAGTTGCTCCCAACCCAAGAACGACTGTTTTTTCTGTTTCCGTACTTTCTAAAGTAAAATACTGTGCGTTACCGCCCCCATCACCATAACGAATTCCCACCCCCCAAGCAGAACCAAGGTCAATAAATGTGGGAGGAGTGGGAGGGGTTGGGGGTATATCTAGTATATCCTCAAGTTTAAATTGCAGGAGCATCTGATTTTTTATAATTGTCTGTAATGTCCGCCTTACTTCACGGTTAACTGAGAGCAAGCCCGAAATGGAAGTTGCTGTTATAGATAAACCAGGAAGAGTGCCTAATACAGCCTGTAATTTTTCGCCCTCGGTATTAATAATATGGGCTAAACCAAGTTCTTCCAGGGCTACCGATGCTAATAGCAGGTTTATAACCTGGGTTCTATTTATACTTATTGAGGGAGTAATCCTAGGAATAGTTGGCAATGACATAATCAATCAACTCCTTATTATGGTTTATATTATTATTTTATGCCCGATTTCTAAAAATGTTAAAATAGTCCATTTATGTTGTAATTTTATGTAGTTTGATTAATTCGCATTTTAAACTCTAAAAGACCATCCAGGTCAGAGAGCCTATAAATATGGAAGGCTGGATAATGAGTATCTACAAAAAGCTCAAAGCCAAGGGCGGCAGCACGAATGCAAAAATGCCGGTCCTCGCCCATAAAACTAATATTATAGATTTCCTTAAAATTAACTCCGGCCAGAATAGCCCTCTTACTTATGAGAGTGCAGGCTCCCAGGCCGCCAACTTTGTAAATTCCGGGCATTTTCAGTTGGTTTAAAAATTGTAGAACCCGCTGTAATACCTGGTTCTCGGTCAAGTTTTCCCCTCTTAAACAGTTAAACAGGTTATACTGGTCAGAAACCCATACTTGCGGTAATTCAGGGAAATCGGGCTGCCACCTGGTCCAAAATATTTCCGAAATAATATCCTTTTTGAGACTAACTAAATGCTCCAGGGTTTGAGGATGTAACACCAAATCCGAGTCAACCAAAAACAAATAATCATAATTATCTTCTAGCGCCTTGTTAATAATACTATTTTTAAATTCTGCTACTTTCCAAATAAGTTCTTCCTCCCAAATATGGGTACTCTCATTACAAATATACGGTCTATCATCTTCCACTTTGGTAATTAACGTATTCGGGTTCTCAGTAGCAAAAGAGACAAGTAACTGGCTCGATTCTTCCTCGATATTGTCATCAATAAAGTAAAAATCAACGTCAATGGTGCTTAAGCTTAACTCCTTAATGCTTAATAAAAAGTTACTTAATATTTCAGCCTTCTGGCGAACTGGACTTCCCAGGAGTACTCTAGGATAACCTTCTTTCATAAAAATTCTCCTTACCATTCGATAATCAAATCACAGGGGGGAAATAATGGCGTTTCGGGTGATAGCCATTGAATTCGAGCAAAGCTTAATTCAGGGTCGGGCATTTCACTGGAGCGAACATAGACCAGGTCTCCATTGGTTAATAATGAAATAATTAATTCCCCCAATTTACCATAATCGACCGGGTTACTCAGGAGTTTAATTTCTACCGTTCGGTTATTTTCAACTTTATCTATGAGTGTCTTATCTATTTTATTTTTAAGTAAAGACAGCCAGCGCTTGCGCCAAAGGTCCTTGGAAAAAGCCAGGGCCACTTCAGTATTTCTTTTTTTAAATAAATTTAATTGCTCCGGATTATCTAATAAATTAATAATGGCCTGCTTTAGCTCCTCTGGTCGGGGATCAATCAAAAAACCATTGAAGTTATTAATAATCAAATCCGATAATCCACCAATTCGAGTGGCTATAACCGCATTACCGGAAGCCATTGCCTCCAGACAGGATAAACTGGTGCCTTCACTGTGAACCGACGGAATTAGAGAAATATCCGCAGCCTGGTAAGCCTGCGGCATTTCCTCCATTAACAGGGGATAATACTTCACCCTTTCAGCCCATTTTCGTTGCCTGTCAATAACCTGATTAATATCTTGTTCTCCCCCTCTGCCCACAAAATGAAATTCAACTTCAGGATATTTCTTTAAAATATCATCTATAATCTCCAGAACCAGATATAGTCCCCGAGCAGAATAAAGCTGACGGGGATAAAGAATCACTGTTCTATCCCTTTTTTCCAGATAATCTTCTGCCGGCTTAAATACTGACAGATTAACATAGTTAGGAATCAATTTAGTCTTTTGACCAAGATCAAAATCTATCGTTTGCATCCAATTGGCGGTATTAGTGTCTACCGAAATTAGCTCTTCACAGGCTTTAGCTCCATCAATATAGCGCTGGTTCATCAGCCAGTACTCTACTGCATTTCCGTAGTCATTGTACGGGTTATCCCAGGAAACTCCATGACTTATGCCTATATTGGGAGTAGCTGCTAGTGGCCAGGCCTCAAAAAAGGCTGAGTAGATATTAAGTGCTGTTCTCTCCTGAACTTGTTCATAAAATACCTGGTTAAAGTCCCGGGCACATTTTAATATCCAGCCTTCAGCCCTTATTCCATGTCGACTTAAAGATACAATGTCTATATTTTTAAGGCGCCGCATCCAGGGGTAATACCCATATTGAAAAACAATTAATTGACTATTAAGCTCCTCGCAGATTTCCGCCAAATCGAGTAAATACCGTTCAGCTCCCCCATTATAAAAATACTCTCCGCTAAAATCGAAAAATGTCGCCGTCATTACGGCAACCTTCCCTAGAAGATTAAGATTGGCATAAGGTAGCCAACCGAGCGGCAGAGACTTTATTCTTTTTTCTATTAAATCTACGTTGACTTGATTTTCCTCACCCAGTTTAAGACTTAGCCCTTTACTATTAGAGGAAAATTTCTCAATAACCGATGTGGTTGAAAAATAACTAATCAGGTCTGCCTGGTTATAAATGTCCTCCGATGTGTTAAAGGGAGTGTCCATATCAATATAGAGCCAAAGTAGTTTATGATGTAAAACTTCAGCCCAATCCGAATGGATGTTTTGCGTTGATAATATGATAGCGGAAAGGCTTTTTAGGATCGGAATGAGGCAGAAACCTTGATGAACTAAAATCAGGTTTTCCTTCAACGTCTCAATACCCCCTGAATTCGATGGCTTGGCTATAAAAACCAGATAGCCCCGGGAAGCCATTTCACTCAAGAGTTGGGTTAATTCTTGTTTAGGATGCTCATTTTCAGGAATAAGATAGAGTATTATAGCCTTATATTTTTTAGAATTCATAATCCTTACTATTTCCATCATTTCAGCACTAAATTTATTATCCTTTGTTTTAGAATCCGTAGTTAACTCTCTTGTCAAGTCGCATTCTCCTTAATCACCTTTCTTGGTAATAGATCCTTTCTGAATGATTCTGCACACACGCCTTTGTCTTCAATACATATTATGAAGATAGAAATCCATTTTAATATCTTATGATATTATGAGTTTTTAAGTGAGTTAGCACCCTTTGGATTTATTAAACACTGGTTTTTTCCAAGGGTAAGTAATGGGGAGGGGGTTAAGTAGTGTCAGGTTGCTCTGACTTATCTTTTTATGACCAGGACTATTTTGATCGGGGATGCCAGTCAGGGAAAAGTAACTATGTAGATTATTCCTGGGAAAGAATTGGCGGGGAAGTAGAAAAAACAGCAGCACATATAATAAAACATTTTGCCCCGGCTAAATCGTTAGATGTAGGATGTGCCAAGGGCTTTATAGTTAAAGCTCTTTATGACCGGGGAGTTGATGCCTACGGTATTGATGCCTCCGAGTATGCAGTATCAAAAGTACCGGAAGAAGTTAACGGCCGGGTAAAACTTGGGTTGGCCTCGGATCTGATTTATAACAACAACGAGTTTGACCTGGTTACCATTTTCGATGTTTTAGAACATATTCCCGAAGAATTAGCTGACCAAACCTGTGCCGAATTATTACGTGTTTCCAGCAACTGGGTTTTAGTATACGTTGTAACCAGACATGAACCGGATGATATTGATCCTACCCACATAAATATTAAGCCCCGGGGGTGGTGGAAAGCCAAATTTGTGGAACTGGGCGGAAAGATATGCTCAATCAACGTTATTTATAATCCCAATATATGGTGGTTTAATTTGACCGACCGTTTAATCCTGGTGAAAAAGTAAACCTTCTCTACAATTCGCATTGCTCATTAGGAGGTGCCTGTTTGTGAGTCCAAACAAAACAAGCCTGTCTTTAGCAATGATCGTGAAGGATGAAGAAAACTGTATAAAAAGATGTTTAGATAGCGTAATAAACCTGGTAGACGAAATTGTTATTGTTGATACCGGGTCAACAGATAAAACTATAGAAATTTGCCGTACCTATAATGCCCAGGTTTTCCCTTACCCATGGAATAATAACTTTGCCGAAGCCCGAAACGTTGGACTGGATAAAGTTACCCGAGATTGGATTTTATGGCTGGATGCAGATGAGGAAGTAGCTCTGGAAAATAGGAATCAGCTAAACAATCAGGCGCTCTTTGATAATTATGATGCTCTCTCGGTACCACTTATTAATTTCTATGGTGAAAAGGTTGATCATGACCAGGTTGTTCAAATAGCCCAACCCCGGTTTTTTAGAAATCATATGGGCTTTCGCTTTGAAAATAAAATCCATGAGTGGCTTAACCTTTCCTCTGCTTATGAACAAGACCGGGTGGGATTTTTAGATTTAAAAATTTATCATTACGGTTATATGAACTCACAGGTAGAAAATAAGCAGAAATTTAAGAGAAATGTTAGTTTGTTATTAAAGGAATTAGAAGAAGAAAAGAATCATGCCTGGACCCATTATTATCTGGCAGCAGAGTACTATCGAAGCAATGAGT
>CAZUFR010000070.1:0-6605 GCA_964619655.1 uncultured Syntrophomonas sp.
ATCTAAGGTGAATTTTTACCAAAAAAATAGAGGGCAGGCTATGATGCCTGCCCCCTGTGCTTATATTAAATTCAACTATCAATTAATACCGGCTATTAATTGCGTTAATTCTCGCATTTGGTCATTTGCAGATGATATTTACAAGGTACCAGTTAGTTACTCTGATGTTGTTCAGACCATTCTTCGTTAATGGTCAAGCCCTGACGCAACTGATCTCGCAAATAAGAGATTTGTCGATTATTTTGCTCCAGTTTTTGTAAAAGCCGTTTTTCCTCCCCGGTAGTAGTATGGAGTGCAAACATACCCCCATTTTTCATAACAACTCGTCTATCAGCCAGTAAGGCTAGCATAGGGTCATGAGTGACCAGCACTACTATTTTATTCTGTAATGCCAATCCTTTAAGAGCTGCTAAACGGTCAATACCGGCATTTTCAAGCTCATCCAGCAAAACTACCGGCGCATCACTAATTAGAGCTACGTCAGCTACCATCAAAGCCCGTGATTGCCCACCACTTAATACCGTAAGTTTATCCCGGCTGCTGATAGGTTCACCGCTTAGCCGGTTAGCGTAGCCTAATACTTGTTCTGCCAGCATTTCCGGTTGTTCAAGATTACGGCTGCAGGCATGTAAATAGAGAAAATCCTTAACGCTCAGGTCTATAACAAAGTTCATATTCTGGGAGACTTCAGCCGCCATACCCCGCAGTAATCTATCTTCAGTAAACTCAGCGGCCGGTATCTGGTTAATAAGGATACGGCGCTGGGATGGGGTTTCACCATCAGCCCATTGTTCAATATCAGCAATAAGCATGCTTTTGCCTGAACCAGTTGTCCCCACTACCGCAAGAATTTCGCCTGCCATTATTTCCAGGCATTGAATTGCTTCCGGTACACCGTTTTTATCTTTTCCCCCTACTACGCTAATCGAATTAATCATTATTTAAACCTTTCCAAAACTGACCTTCTTCACATTCCCCATCTGATAGCTACTGCCAATCATGGTTTCCCCCGTACAGTAAGAACAAATGGCTGCAGGCATGGAACAACGTAATTCTTTGCCTTCAATCTCATTTATAGGTGTGCTGTCCATTATGTTTTTCTTAAGCTTCAGGCTGCCCTGGCCATTAAGCCCGTTAACTGCCAGTACCGTTGCATCCGGGTTTACCATTTCTACTCGTTGCCGAAATACTTCTCGTTCCGCCTGGGATACAATATCCCCTTTGCTTATAACCACAATATCAGCCGTACTTAACATCGGCCCTACCTTTTGGGGAGTATCTATACCGCTTAGATTATCAATTACGCAAATTGATAAACATCCCTGTACCGCCGGGGCACAACGATGACAAAGCCCGGCCGTCTCCAGGATTAAAACCTCGGCTCCATGATTAATGCCCCAGGCATAAATCTCCTCCAGATTGGCAGCAAAAAAGTGGTCAGGGCATAAATATTCGCTCAAACCAACGGCCACCGGAATTCCCAGAGCACGATAGTGTTCATCATCAGAGGTCTTAAGGCAATCGATTTTGCAGGCCGCTACTTTAAGCCCATCCTTTAGCAAGTGCCTGATGGCATGAACCATTACCGCCGTTTTTCCTGCTGAAGGAGGGCCGGAAACAATGATAAAACGCAATAAATACACCTGCTTTCATTATAGGGTACTGGTAGCAAAGGGAGAGGTATTGCAATAAATAGTGGTAACCCAAGTACGAGGTTAATTAAGAATTAAGAATTAAAAATTGAGAATTATCGTTGAAATACTTTCGCATTTCTCTTTATTACATTTAACGCAATCCCATCTGCTATTTTCATACGCGGGTATGCCCTGCCAATATAAGGCAGTTTATTGGGCGGTTGCTTTTAGGAAAGCTTCCCAGCCTTTCCATATTAGATGAAGGTCATCTTTTTGCAATACTGCCGGAATTTCCCCGGATACGGCCGGAATAAATCCCTGCAGCGTAAAAAAGTCTTGCACTGCCGGAGAAAAAATATAATCTATTATTTTGCCTACCAGTTCGCGTTTGCCTTTACCCACAGCAACAACCTGCGGCATACAAAAGGCCCCTTCCTCAATCCACATAATACCGGTGTTTTTCAACCGGGAGAACCTGGAAAAGGCGATATTAACCATCCCATAGTGATATTCGCCCTGGTCAACGGCATTAACCACATCTATGGGACTACCTTGAAAAACACAATTAGCTATAAATTTCTCGTAAGTATCAGGATAAAGTATTCTCATGGTCCCCATCAATACACGGGAAATGGTTCTTTGTTGATCAGGTATTCTAATTTTCCCGGAGTAAACCGAATCCTGAAAATCCTGCCAGCTTAGCGGGTGCTTTTCCCCCATCAGGTCTTTATTATAAATAACCCCAAAGGGAATTATAGTAAACGGGTGGAAATAGTTGTGATTATCTTTAAAGCCCAGTTTTTGCAAACTTTCAGCCAGGGGTAAATCAGGAATCAACTCAAAACTGGCGCTAATCTCCGCTGCGGATAAACGGCCAAAATCGGTGGCATGGCCAATATATAAGGCCGGTGGCCTGCCTTCCTTAACACTGTTCAGTAAAGTGTCTTCACTTCCCAACCGGTGTGGTTCATCATAGACTTCAAATTCGGCGTCACTGCCATAATATTCCGTCTGAATGAACTGACTAATCAGGTTAGAAAAGGCCCGACTTATATTCATAGGACAGTGTAACAAAACCTTCTCCATTGGCTACAACTCCTTTATCTGTTCCACAAGTTAGGATTAAAATAGAGAGAAATACGGAGCATTTCAACAATAATTTTTAATTTTCAATTATTAATTCTTAATTCCTTACACATGTTTATGTATTTCAATCCACCTTCCCTTATCTCCAGGAGCATCATGCATAACTTTAAAACTGGGTATTCCCGCCTCCAGAGCCAGTGCTTCCATTTCCTCCAATGAAAGTCTTTTTACCCCTTTTTTCTCCAGTGTGTTCTTGCGTGTCTCAGATAATCTGGCTCTCATCGTATCGGGGACATAACGGCCAAAACCACCGCCAATAAGTGCAGTTCCGCCAATCTTCAATACCCGGTAAATTTCAGCCAATCCCTTTGCTTTATCTTCCCAAAACCAGATTGACCCCCGGCTAATAATAAAATCAGCAAAATTATCAGCCAAGGGCAACCCTTTACAAACATCGGCTTCTAGAAAAAACCCCTCATTATCGATATCGGCAACAGCGACCGTGCGCCGAGCAAAATCTAGAGCTTCAGCTTCAATATCAATAAAATAGATGCTCATATTGGTAATCTTGGCGATTTCCGTTCCTACATAGCCATTACCAGTTCCAATATCCAGGCAAATACCACTATCCAAACGGTAATCATCCACACATTGCTGGGCCAGCAAGGGGTAAATCGGCAACAACGAGTTGTAGGAAGGCTTTCCGTTTGAAGGTTTCAGCATATTTCATTACCTCCTCTTTCGTGATTACTACATACCACCGGAATCCTGCAGCAGATAAGTAATATCATCATCGGTAAGATTATAATGATAGAACTTTTGATAAAACTCCCGGGTCTCTTTAGCTATATCGTAACCATATACCTCCGGGTAAAGCAAATTCCCCAGCCATTTTAGACCCAGTATACGGTTTACCGAGGGCGGACGGTCAAACCAATTAAAGGGACCACTGGGTACAGTATAGACTTTTTTATCCTGGACTGCCTTTATGTTCTGCCACTTGGGGTCACTAAATATTTTTTCAAAACACTGTCCCCAGCAAATAATCAAGTCAGGGTTCCATAACAGCGTTTGTTCATGGGAAACCTGAGTCAAGCCGCGTTGCCCTTTAACAAGTACATCAGCCACATTAACCCCACCCACCATATCCAAAACCTCGGTATGGCGAGAGTCACTGGGATCCGTCTCTAAACCATCGGCACCCTCAGCATAGTATACTCGCACCCTTTTATTCTCGGCAATACTCTGACTTTTTGTTTGAACCTGTTTCACGGTTTCCCGGCAGTAGTTTCCCAGTATTTTAGCCTGTTTTTCCATATTTAAAAGCTTACCCGTAAATTCATAAATCTTATCCATTTTAGTAAGGTTACCATCTACCATAACAACTGGAATGTCTACCTGCTTTTGAATATCGTCAGCTTGAGCTATGGTCATTTTGTCAATATCTGTCATAAAGATAATTAAATCCGGCTTTATTTTCAGCAATTCCTCAATATTGCAGGTTGCTTTAGCCATCCAACCACCCAGGTTAGGTAGCTGATGGTACTGGGGAAGAATAAACTTCTTCTCTTCCTCTCCCAGGTAATAATTCCAACCAATTAACAGCTCGGGGTCCATAGTATATAGTAAAATGGTACCGGGCGGATTGGTGGAAAACACCTTATTTATTTGATTGGGAACTATAACTTCCCGTCCCGCCATATCTACTACCGTACGCATGCCAGGCTCCGTCGGTGCTGTTGTCTCCTGCTGTTTCTTTGTGCTACAACCGGTCAGACAACAAGACAGCATAAGAACCAATATAGTCAACCAGATTATTAAACTTCTACTTCTGGGCAACTGTAAACCTCCTCTCCATCCTGGAATACGCAAGCTCCAGGGTGAATCTTTAGTTGGTGAAATACCTGGATAGCAGTCCAGGATATACAATTTAAGCAGTCTTACTTATAATAATCCACAGGCCGGCCTCATCCCGTGTTATTTTAAAAGAAGATATACCAGCCTGCTCCAGTTCCTGACGATATTCTTCGACTTTTGACTGACCAATACGCTGCTGCCGCTTTTCCTTCCATTCCGGATCCTCTTTAAGCATTTTTACTTCTATTTCCCGTAGTAACTCGGCATTACCAAAGCCACCACCGATCATAGCCGCTCCACCTATAGCCAGTACCCGGTAAATCTCCCGGAAGGCCTGAACCCGGTTCTCCCAAAAGAACATGGAGCCCCGGCTTACAACCAGATTGACGCTTTTGTCTGGCAGAGGAATTTCATGTACATCCCCCCGTAATGTTCTGACCCTGCTTTGCAGTCTACCTTCACCAATATAACCCTGGGCCAGGTTCAGCATATCCTGGGATTCATCAAACAGTATCGTTTCTAATTCCGAAATCCGAGCCAGAGCCAGTCCCAGGTACCCGCCTCCGCAACCTATGTCCAGGCAAACCCCCTTGCTTATTCCGATACGACCAATAATCTGTTCGGCCAGTACGGGATATACCGGTGCAAAAACTTCCCGCGCCATCCGATCAAATTCAACAGCATTAATTTCCACGTTTCATCTCCCCTAACTATTTTGTTATAAAAGCTCATGTTTGTTTCTCCCCTCAATCGCATAACCTTTATTAGCCGTTAAATAACCCGGCAGTTATCTCCAGCTCCAGTATATAGTTGGCTTACTAAAAGAACGATTAATGGCAGAAGGTTCATAATCAGTTTGGTAAAATTCGCGATAGAAATGCCGGCTTTCCTCCTCTATATCAAAATGATAAATATCCGGGTGTAGGAGGTTAGCCATGTTCATAAGTCCTAATATCCAGCGGGGATTACCAAAGTCCCAACTGGGAGAAGGATGTAGATAAACTTTTCTATTACGAATAGCCGGAATATCTATGCCATTCTCCCTGCTTGACTGGTAAAAACTCTCTACCGAAGTAGATATAAAGGCAGATATAAAGACAACCTCCGGGTTAAGTGTCATAAGCTCAGTTGGAGTTAGAGTTTCCCCCGGACGTCCCTCGATAGCAATTTCCTTATTAACACTGTACCCTCCGGCCGTTTCCACCAGCTTGTTTTCGAGACGCTCACCTTTAATGGCAAACAAAGGTTTACCCATGCAATAATAAACTCGTGGGCGCCGTTTAATACGGGGATATCCGGCTTCGATAAGGGCTATCTTTTCTTCCATATACCCGGCCAGAGCTTCTGCCTGGAGACTACGACCAGCCATCTGCCCATAGCGACGGACAAGTGCCAGATAGGATTGGGGATTCTGGACCTGGTGATGCAGCTCCTGCAAGCGCTGCTCCTTGAGCACCTCTCCCCAAACCTTTGCTACCTCCCCTTTCTCCTCAACCCCCAGGGTAATAAGAATAGCTTGAATCATCTCCAGTGCGCGGGTAAAAGGGTATCCCCCTTCAAACCCTCCTTCCTGATAAGGGTCAGCAGGAGCACCGTTCCCTATAGGTGAAGCTTGTCCACAATGAGGACAGAACCCTGCAGCCTCGTGGATTTCGGGCAAATTTTTTAGTTTGGCTCCCATAGGTCCATAGAAATCGCGGCGATAAAGAGTAGAATCACACTGGGGACAGGGAGTATTAAGGTAAGAGGTACCCGGCGAGTTGAAAAGGTAAACATAAGGCAAATACTGCTTTACTTCCAATAAAAACTCTTCCGCTTCCTGGATGGATATCTCCCTTTCGGGGTCGGCATCCTCAAAGGGAATAAACCGCATCACCTGCAGGGGAATTGCTATCGAAGTGTCAGAAATTATTTGGGCTAACTGCAACAGCTCCTGCTTGTTATCGTTCTCCAGGATACAGGACACTTCCACATGTACCCCGCTATTATAGAGGGTTTTGAGGTTGCGTAAAACCGGAGCGACGCTAT
>CAZUFR010000071.1:0-6505 GCA_964619655.1 uncultured Syntrophomonas sp.
TGGAACGACTCCCGCACGTACAGGATATGATTCTGGCGGAGAGCCTGGAACAGAGGGAAGAAGCTTTGGAGAAGCTGCTTCCATTCCAGAGAGAAGATTTCTATGGAATATTAAAGGCTATGGCACCATATCCGGTAACTATCCGTTTACTTGACCCACCTCTGCACGAATTCTTACCTCATAAGGAAGTACTGCTGGTAGAAATAACGGAAATGAAATTTAAACAGGCAGATGAAGCCATGATTAGAAACAAAGAGGAATTATTAAAGAAAGTTGAGAGCCTCAGTGAGGCTAATCCTATGCTGGGCCATAGAGGATGTCGCCTGGGCTTAACCTACCCGGAAATATACCGTATGCAAGCACGCGGTATTTTTGAGGCTATGGTTCGTCTGCAACAGGAAAAAGTAGAGACTTTTGCTGAGGTTGAGATACCTCTGGTTATGGATGCTGCCGAGTTGGTATGCCTTAAAACCGAGATTCTAGATGTATATGAACAGGTTAAAGCTGAGACTGGGGTAGAATTGGAATTTGCCCTGGGAACCATGCTGGAACTTCCACGGGCTTGTATAGTTGCTGACGAACTGGCAGTAGAAGCTGATTTCTTCTCCTTTGGCACCAATGACCTGACCCAGACCACCCTGGGTTTTAGCCGTGATGATGCTGAAGGCAAATTTATACCGGTTTACCTGGATAAAAAGATTATGAAGGATAATCCTTTTGCGGTGCTGGACCGTAAGGGTGTTGGTAGTTTGATGAGGATAGCTGAGGAAAAAGCCCGGGGAGTAAAAAAGGATATACTTATGGGTATCTGCGGTGAGCATGGGGGAGAACCTAGCTCCATTGAATTTTGCCATATAATCGGATTGGATTATGTAAGCTGTTCACCCTACCGTATACCGATAGCCCGTTTGGCCGCGGCTCAGGCCAAACTTAATAATGGCTAATGGATTTATATATCGTAAAATAAATATCGCCCGGAAGCTTACAGGCCTCCGGGCTTTTAAATTCTATAACCGGATTAAAAAAAGAAACGCATACTAGAAGTTATACTCATTTACCTATCCAAGAATATATTTATAGTTAGGGGAAAACAACGCAAGTTATATGAAACAATTCTTCGGATGCAAAAAAATTCGGGTCAGTTATTTAAAGCAATCTGTTGAATTACACCTACTTAGGGTTGCAGGGATTTTTCCCCTGTCTGTAGTATATAACAATAATAAGGAAGTGATATAATGCCAAAACTATTAATTATAGCTATTAATGGAAGTCCTAATCGTGAAGGGAATACTTCTTTTTTATTACAGCAGGCACTGGAGGAGTGTGGTGCACGGGGTGCTGACACCGAGTTTTTGTTTTGCCGGGAAATTCTTAAGGATCAGAAAAACCCTTTTTGTGTAGCCTGCTCTTCGCCCTGTACGGGAAAGTGCTACAAAAACAAAGAACTGGCCAATGCCTATGGGTTAATTTCCCGAGCTGATGGTTTAATACTGGGCAGCCCTGTATATTTCGGTACCGTATCAGCCCAACTTAAAGCTTTTTTTGATAAAAGCCGGGCATTAAGGACCGAAAAAAAGCTGCTTAACGTAGTTGGGGGAGCCATTACCTCCGGTGCCTCCCGTTTTGGAGGTCAGGAGACCACTATCCGGGCTATGCATGATATAATGCTGGTTCACGGAATGATAATTGTCGGTGATGGCTATCATGAAGATGATTGTGGACATATGGGGGCGGCAGCCCAACGTCCCGCCCAAGAGGATGAAAACGCTATCCAACGTAGCCGTATTATGGGTAAAAGGATATTTGAATTAGCCCGCGCTACCAGCGCATTGAGAAAGAGATAGTGTTTGAATTAAGAATTAAAAATTAAAAATTAAGAATTATCGTTGAGGCCTGCATTATCCGGGTATAATCTATTTTCTTATTATCCATTAATGTATGTAGAGCACACGCAACCAATAATGATAATAGGGATTGGGTATTAGGTCTTTAATTAATATTTTTAAAAATTCAGGTGTTTTTCATAGTTTTCCCTCTACGGGGACACGGATGTACCTATCGGTACAATTATAGCAGTGTATTCAGTGTCTATTTTTATATTAATTCGATTGAAATGGGCTGAGTGCCGGAGAATATCGGTGTACCCTTTGGGTGCGTTTGATTTTAGGGGGTGAATTACATGTTAATCCGGGAAGAAATAGAGCAGCGGGAGGTTGCTTTATTAAGTCCATTTGCCAGGTCAGCTGTAAAATCTTCCGGTCGGGAAATTTGTGAAGAACCGGACCCTATTCGTACTTGTTTTATGGTTGATCGCGACCGAATAATTCATTCCAAATCTTTTCGCCGTTTAAAGCATAAAACCCAGGTTTTTATTGCTCCTCCAGGGGACCATTATCGCACCCGCCTGACCCATACCCTGGAAGTAAACCAGATTGCACGTACTATTGGTGCCGGGCTTAACCTGAATTTAGATTTGATTGAAGCTATTGCCCTGGCCCATGATGTTGGCCATACTCCGTTTGCTCATGCGGGCGAACAAGTGCTAAATGAACTGTTAACTACCGGTTTTTGCCATAATGAGAATAGCATACGGGTTCTTACCCGGGTAGAACAAAATAAAACCCGGAAAGGGTTAAACTTGAGCCAGGAAGTTCTGGATGGAGTTCTTCATCATAGTGGTTATGGACAAGATGAACCTCTGGCCGCAACTCTGGAGGGGCAAGTTATTCGCTTGAGCGATAAAATAGCTTATGTACAGCATGATATAGATGATTCCATTCGTGCCGGATTACTGGTTATTGAAGATATACCGCGCCAGTACCTGGAGGTACTGGGAGACAGCCATAGTAAACGTATTGCTACCCTGGTAAGTAGTACTATTCATAATACCCGAAAGTTGATGGAACAGGGCGATAATGTTCGAGTGGTACCGGGAGCAGAGGTTGATAAGGCCTTGAAAGGATTGCGCCATTTTATGTTTGATGCCATATATAACGGAAACGTCTGCCAGGCAGAACGCAGTCGGGCAGCATTTGTTCTGGAACATCTTTTTAACTACTACCGTCAGTATCCTGAGAAGATGAGCCAGGTTTATCGTGAGATAGTTGATGAAGAAGGATTGGAAAGGGCAGTAGCGGACTATATTTCAGGTATGAGTGATGCCTACTGTGTAAGCTTATTCAAAGATATTTATATACCCCAATCTCTGGTCCCCGATGCTCACAGAACAGTTGTAGATTTTTAGATAAATTATATAAATAGCGCGGATTCCTTTTACCCTTATTCAAAAAACAGGTCTCAGAAGAACGGTTATCTTGACATTTCCATTTATCCAAATTTTCACCCAATTCAATTCTATTTACCAATACTGAGCATTAGGCACTTCTATATTCTTGTTGTTCTATAAAGGAAAAATACATTGCTTGTAGAATAAGTAGACAGTATGAAATAGTAATAAAGCACAAGGAAGAGACAAAAATCGACCGTTCAGAAGGAGTTTTCCTTTAAACATAGAATAATGGTGAATATTAATGAGCACATACGATAACCGGGTAACCCGGGAAATATCTGAGCGCCTGGACATAGTTGATATTATAGGTGAGACCGTTAAGCTAAGCCGTAAAGGCAACCGCTATTGGGGGCTATGCCCGTTTCATGCGGAAAAAACCCCTTCGTTTAGCGTTACTCCAGAACGTAATATGTTTTATTGTTTTGGTTGCCATGCCGGTGGGGACATTTTTTCCTTTATCATGAAACGTGATGGTCTCGATTTTAAAGAAGCTCTGGAAATACTGGCTGCCCGAGCAGGAATAAAGCTAGCATCATCTACTTTGGACAGTAGGGAGCAGGAACATAAAAAAAAGGTAATAGAAGTTAACCGGGCAGCAGCAGAGTTTTATTATCAGATGCTATTAAGCCAGCAAGGTAGCGTAGCCCTGAAATACCTGGAAAAGCGTGGTATTAAACCGGAGACCGTTTCGACCTATAAATTGGGTTACGCCCCTGATCAATGGAACACATTAGAGGAATACTTGCTAAAGAAGGGCTTTTCCCAGGAATATGTGAAATTATCCGGTTTAATTAAACGTAATGAAAACAGGAACAGCTATTATGATCTTTTTCGCAAACGAATAATGTTTCCTATTTTTCAATATAACGGGGACATTCTTGGTTTTGGCGGTAGAATTTTAGACGATACTTTACCCAAGTATATTAATACACCGGAAACCGAGCTTTATTCCAAAAGACAAGTTCTCTACGGGCTTTATCAGGCTCGTCAGGCCATACGCTCTTCTAATGAGGCGGTACTACTGGAAGGATATATGGACTGTATCAAATTGCAGCAGGCTGGAATAAATAATTGTGTAGCCTCACTGGGAACGGCACTAACTAAAGAACAAGCCAATCTCTTATGTCGATACACGGAAAATGTACTGATTTTATATGACGGTGATGAGGCAGGACAGCGAGAGACCCTCAGGGCCATTGATATTCTGGCAGAAGAAGCCTTAAAAGTTCAGGTGGTAACCCTGCCTGCAGGTAAAGATCCAGATGACTTTTTAGAGATATATGGAAAAGAGGAATTTTTACAATATATACAGAATAATAAGCTTAGTTATATAGAATTTAAAATTAATAGATATCTTAAAGAGGAAAAAACGCTTAATTTGGAGGCAAAAGTTAAAATAGTCAATGCCCTAAAAAATGACCTTAACAGTCTGAAGAGTCCCATTGAAAAGGATTATTACGTAAAAATCCTGGCTCAAAAACTGTTAATGGAACCTAATTTAATCTATCGGGAACTCAGGGTAGCAAACCAGCGACACAACCCGGTGGATAGGAATAAAATTGAAATATCTAGAGATAATATACAGTACGGCAATTATAGCAAAGATGAGAAAATATTGGCAGCCATGCTAAAGGATGAAAAGACATTTGCCGTGATTAAAGATAGCCTGGGTTTAAATTTCTTAGCCCGAACTGAATACAAAGACATACTAAACATCTATGACCAATTAAAAGGAACCCGGGAAGAAAGGCTTAATAAGCTGGGAATAATAATGCAGCAGGAAGGTATGACAGCAACCTATGCCAGAATTGTATTCCTGATGGAAGAAGTAGATGCGAAAGAAGTTAAGGTCAACGAATTTGTTCGCCGCGTGCAAGCATTAAAGATAGAAGCCCGCTGGCAAAAGATATATCAACAGATTAATTTTCTCAAAGTAGAAGGAGATTTTGAACACTTGTTAAAATTCATACTTAACCTGGATAGCTTTTTAAACGAAACCCGGGAAGGGGGGATATAAATAATGAAACTGGATAGAAAGCTGGCAGAAGCAATAAGCGCCCTGGCTGAAAAAGGGAAAAAGAAAAAAAGTCTCACCTATGAAGAGATTAATGATGAACTGCAAGAATTCAGTCTGGCGTCAGATAATATAGACGATATATATGAACATCTCCAGTCCCTGGGTATAAACGTGGGTAATGAATCTGACACTGAGGGTGAAATAGATGAGCAGAGTGAGCAGGGTGAGCAGGAAAGCGTTGAAACAGAAGAGGTAGCTGTTCCTGACGGAATTGAAATCGATGACCCGGTACGTATGTATTTAAAGGAAATAGGAAGAGTTCCTTTGCTTACCGCGAATCAGGAGATAGATCTTGCCCATAGAATAGAAAATGGTGATGAAGACGCCAAAAAGCAACTGGTTGAGGCTAATCTCAGACTGGTTGTTAGTATTGCCAAACGCTATGTAGGAAGAGGTATGCTTTTTTTGGATCTGATTCAGGAAGGCAACCTGGGTCTTATGAAAGCAGTAGAAAAATTCGACTATCGTAAGGGGTTCAAATTTAGCACTTATGCTACCTGGTGGATCAGGCAGGCAATAACCCGTGCTATAGCTGACCAGGCCCGGACCATTCGTATACCGGTACACATGGTGGAGACTATTAACAAGTTGTCCCGGGTGCAGCGAAGCCTTTTACAGACACTGGGTAGGGAACCTACACCATTTGAAGTATCCCTGGAAATGGATATCCCGGTGGAAAGGGTAATAGAAATCATGAAAGTAGCCCAGGAACCGGTTTCACTGGAAACCCCTATTGGAGAGGAAGATGACAGCCATCTAGGCGATTTTATAACTGATGAAGATGCAGAATCTCCTGAGGAATCAGCCTCTTTTGTGCTACTGCGGGAGCACCTGGACGGTATCCTCAATACTCTAACCGAAAGGGAAGAGAAGGTCTTGCGATTAAGGTTTGGATTGGACGATGGCAGACCCCGTACTCTGGAGGAAGTGGGGCAGGAATTTGGAGTTACCCGGGAGAGAATTAGGCAGATAGAAGCCAAGGCGCTGCGTAAACTAAGGCATCCTTCCCGGAGTAAAAAGCTTAAGGATTATATTGAATAAAGGTGATTGTTGGTTGACAATTAACCTGTAGGAAGATATAATATTTGTCGTTGGGGCATTCCTCGATAGCTCAACGGTAGAGCATCCGGCTGTTAACC
>CAZUFR010000072.1:0-1684 GCA_964619655.1 uncultured Syntrophomonas sp.
AAGCAACTGCCCCCTACGAATTCACGCAGTATGGAATTATGAGGAACTTCATCAGCATCCAACTCCTGAAAATAGCTGAG
This sequence comes from uncultured Syntrophomonas sp., assembly GCA_964619655.1. Taxonomy (GTDB): domain Bacteria; phylum Bacillota; class Syntrophomonadia; order Syntrophomonadales; family Syntrophomonadaceae; genus UBA4844. The sequence continues at coordinate 81 of CAZUFR010000072.1, forward strand.
GAATTTCAACAGGCGTTTGGCCTCTACGTTTTGGGGATATTCCGGGCTGATTTCTAACAGTAATGGCTCCATATAGGGGCGTAGGACCGATAGCTCATATACTAAAGAAGAATTAAACATAACATCGGCATTCTCCTGGAAAGGGAAAATGTTTCTTTCTTCCCCTCTTCTTACCGAGGGCCAGCGCTCCAGGGTTTCCCAGGCACTATAATTGCGAGTGCGACTATCTCTTAATATTCTGCGCAGGAGGCGGCTGTCAGTAGTAGGAATACGGTTAGTATAGTCAACATTAAGCTGGGTAAGGGCGCTGATATAGATTTTAAACTTTTGTTCCCGGGGGATACTCCAGGTCAGGTGTTCATTTAGACCATGTATGCCTTCAATGATAATAGGTTCCCCCGGTGGTACCCTGGTCATCCTGCCTTTAACAGCACTACAACCATCGGTAAAACTGTAAATAGGGGTCTCCACTTCTTCTCCCTTAATCAGGCGAATAAGGTGATCATTAAATAAGTCCAGTTTTAATGCTTCCAGGGCTTCAAAATCGTAATCACCATCTTCATCACGGGGGGTTAAATTACGGTTAACAAAATAATCGTCCAGGGAAATCATAACCGGTCTGCGCCCATTTACCCGCAATTGGATAAGCAAACGCTGAGCAAAGGTAGTTTTTCCGGATGATGACGGACCGGATATGAGAACTAACCTTATCCTGGGGTCACAACATATGTGGTCAGCAATATAGGCAATCTTCTTTTCGTGCAGAGCTTCATTTACCCGAATAAGATCACCTGCACCACCGTGAGTAATTATATCGTTTAAGGCAGCAACATGGGGAGTATCCAGCATATCAGCCCATTGTTTGGCTTCCTGGTATATTTGAGCCAGTTTAGGCTGTTCCAAATACTCTTCAATATGGCCCGGGTTATCTTTTTCCGGGGTCTGCAATATAAGTCCAGGGGGATAATTAAACAGCCTAAAACAGTCTATTAAGCCGGTATAAGGCATCATATAGCCATAAAAATATTCATAAAACCCATCTAATTCATAGATATGGACATGGTGTTTATCCCGGAATTCCAATAACTTAACCTTATCCATCTGACCCTGGCGGGCAAAAATGCTTCTGGCCTCTTCTTTCGGCACAGTTATTTTATTTATAGGCAGGTTACGGGTAATCATTTCCTGCATCTGCTTTTGTAACTTCTCTATATCCTCTGTAGATGGCTGCCAGTTTAAGAACTCGCAGTATAATCCATTGGAAAGAGAATGCTTAATAATCAAGGTTTGGTCCGGATAAAGGTCCCTACAAGCCTTAATAAGCAGAAAGGTAACAGTGCGCCGGTATATTCTCATCCCCGCTTCACTATTAGGATAAACTAGCTCTATTTCGCAGGAATCTTCAATTAGCTGGTGCAAGTCGTATAGAGTATTGTCCATAATTCCAGCCATTACCGGATATTCTGTAGAAGGTAAGGTGTTTTTTATAAACTCCGCCGCAGTTATACCAGGCTTAACCTGGTAAGTGCCTATACCTTTAACCTTTACGTTTACTTCTTCTTTTAATAAATGAGAATCTATTGCCATTCTTCTTCCTCCTCAAA
>CAZUFR010000072.1:1784-2994 GCA_964619655.1 uncultured Syntrophomonas sp.
AAGACAACTTCGCTATTAACGCCTATTTTCTTATCTGGGCTGATAAATCTTTTTGTAATCGCTCTACTATGCGGTTGATACAGCTATTAATATCATTATCGGTCAAGGTCCTCTCCATCGACTGGAAGGTCATCTTGAAGGCCATACTCTTATAACCTGCGGCTACCTGCTCACCCGAATAAAGGTCAAATACCACTACATCCTTAAGCAGGTCCTTTTCCTCATCTTTGATGGCTTTAAGGGCGGCCGCGGCGGTAACCTCATCAGCCAAAACTACGGCGATATCCCGTTCCACTGCCGGATACCGGGCTATTTCATCCACCATTAAGCGAGTCCGTTTATGGGCAAATAATTTCTCTACATCGAGCTCAAAAGCGCAACAGCGCTGTTTAATATCATAATTTTGCAGTACCAGGGGATGAACCTCACCGATTACTCCCAGTTCATCACCATAGTATTTAAGTACCGCCGACCTGCCCGGATGGTAGGAAGAATCTTTTGCCACTACAAATTCGCAATCTTCCAGACCTAACTGCCACAGCAAGTTTTCTACTATTCCTTTCAAGTAGAAAAAGTCCATTTCTACCCGGTGCCGGGTCCAGTTCACATCACTATGACCACAGACGATAGCACCCAGTCTTGCTGTCTCCATCGGCAGTCCTGATTCGGCGGGGTAAAAAACTGCGCCCATCTCATAGAATCCCAGGTTTTCATTTTTCCGAGCCAGGTTGGTACTTACATTTTCCAGGAGACCGGGGAGCAGCAAGGTGCGCATAACCGCCTGTTCCTCCGACAGGGGGTTGGCAATTCTAACTACATTACGCAGATTGCTGTCCTGCGGTAATAATAAGCGCCGGAAATTTTCTTCACTGATAAAGCTGTAATTAATAACTTCATTTAAGTAAGGGGACATAATATTTTTAATTTCATCCCTGAACTTTTGAAACGGGGTTAAGCCCCCGGGTATAGTTTCTCCGCCCGGTAAGCCCGGTTCGATTTTTTCATAACCGTGAAGACGGGCTACTTCTTCAATTAAATCAACCTCAATTTCGATATCGGGACGGTAACTGGGAATGTCAACAATAAAATTTCCTTTCCGTTCCTTAACCTCAAATTGTAGTTGTTCCAAATAAGAGCGCATCTGGGACGGAGTAAGTTCCGTACCCAGCAGGTAGTTAACTCGTTCCGGGCGCAGGGTAACCTGTAATTC
>CAZUFR010000072.1:3094-6382 GCA_964619655.1 uncultured Syntrophomonas sp.
ACTGGTTTACTGCCGTCTGTTATTACCAGCATGTCATTATCTAATTTTCTTTCCACTTCATCTAAAGTAGTAAACATTTCCCCCGCCCGGGCCCGTCGTACCAGGATGGTGTTACCCAGCAGGTTATAGTCAAAGGCATGCAGGGGCTGGTTGCATTCCAACATCACATAATTGGTTACATCAACCACATTGTTTATCGGCCTTATGCCCGAATGAATCAGGGCTTTCTGTAGCCATGCGGGTGATTCTTGTATTTTCACATTCTTTACCAGACGAGCAGCATAACGCTGACACAAGTCCGCATCTTCTATCCCCACTTTGATATACTGGTTTATGTTTTCCTGGCTTTCTTTAATAACAATCTCCGGCAGCCGGATACTGGAACCGTTTAGTGCAGCTACCTCCCGGGCCAGGTTAATCATACCCAGACAATCACCCCGGTTAGGAGTCAAATCCAAATCCAGGATAAAATCATCGTTTTCCTGGTCTACACCTTCAATAGCAATACCAGCCATGGTAAGCCGGTGAGCCAGTTCTTCTGCTTTCCAATCAAAATCTACATATTGCTTTAACCAATTAATTGATACACCCATCGTTTCACCCCCTAAAACTGCCGCAAAAAGCGCTTATCGTTATCAAAAAATAGACGCAGGTCGTTAATGCCGTATTTTAGCATGGCTATTCTCTCCACCCCCATACCGAAGGCAAATCCCGTAACTTTTTCTCCATCATAGCCTCCGAACTGTAGCACCCGGGGGTCAACCATCCCTGCTCCCAAAATCTCTAGCCAACCAGTATGTGAGCATACCCGACAACCGGACCCTTTGCAGTTTACGCAGGAGATATCCATTTCCGCACTAGGTTCAGTAAAGGGAAAGAAACTGGGGCGATAACGCACCTTAACATCTTCACCAAATATCTTGTGGGCAAAAAGCATTAAGGTTCCTTTCAGGTGACCGAAGGTTATCCTCTTATCAATTACCAGTCCTTCCACCTGATTAAACATGGGGGAATGAGTAGCGTCATCATCGCGGCGGTAGACTCTGCCGGGAACAATTATCTTTACCGGCAGTTGCGGGGCCAGTTTCTCCATGGTACGCACCTGTACCGGAGAGGTATGCGTACGCAGCAATATATCTTCACTTATATAAAAAGAATCCTGCATTTCCCGCGCGGGATGATCCCGGGGGATGTTTAAGGCTTCAAAATTATAATAGTCAGATTCAATCTCCGGGCCTTCAGCAACTGAAAAACCCATGCTCAGGAATATCTCTCTTATCTCTTCATTTATCAGGGTCAGCGAGTGTTTACCACCTCGCTGCAGGGGTAACCCGGGTAGGCTGATGTCCACACTTTCTCGAGCCAGTCGTAGTTCCAGGTCCTGGCCTTTAATTTCCTCGGCGCGATTGCTAATCATGTCCTCCAATTTCTCTTTTAACTGATTGGCAATCTTACCTACACTGGCCCGCTCCCCGGCATCCAGGTCTTTTAATCCTCTTAATACCTGGGTTATCTCGCCTTTACGGCCCAACACTTTGACTCTCAGTTCATTGATTTCATCAATACTGCCCGCCTGAGACAACCATTTTTCGGAGTTGTCCGCAATTTCCTTTAACTTGTTCAGCACCTTTTTCCAATCCTCCCTGCAGAAAATAAAAAGAACTTTCATCCCTCATAGGGACGAAAGTACGTTCCGCGGTACCACCCTGATTAACCGGTATTATATGTAAAAACCGGTTCACTTAAAGCCTGTAACGGTGGCTACCGGTAAGACCTACTACTACTTCAATCCACTGCTCCCAGGTGAATTCACTTGCTTTTCACCTGGCCTACTTTCAGTCGCTGGTATAGCCTCCCTGTCAGGTTAAGCAGCAAGCTAATTGTCCTGTTCATAGCTTTTCATTATTGAGTCATCAACATTTTATATAGAAGGTAATATATGATACACCCAGAAGTTTCAAAAAGACTCCACAGATATTCAGCCTGATCTACCATTCTGCTCCACCCTTCAGTCATAGTCCCGGGTCGAACTGAGACTTATTATATCATAGCAATAAATCTAAAACAATAATACGCTGTTTCTCTGTTTCCATACTTCCATGATAATTATAGCACAAGCAACTGCTGCATTCAAAGAGTCTACTTTGGGGTTTGTTGGTATTTTGGAAAAACTATCACAACAAGATTTTATTTTCGGGCTAATGCCTCGGGCCTCACTGCCAATCACTATTACCGTCGGTTTTTGATAATCATTTTCGAAAATAGTATTGCTGGTTTCCAGGGCAGTACCTATAACCTGATAACCTGCTGCTTTCAGTATCTCTATTTCCAGTTCCCCCACTGAGGTATAAACGGGAACATTAAGAATCCCACCCATACTGGCCCGGACTGCCTTAGGGCTAAATGGGTCAGTACATCCGTTACTCAGAAGTACCGCATCAATATTTAAGGCCCATCCTGTCCTGATAATGGTGCCTAAATTACCGGGGTCGGCTATCTGGTCCAGCAGTATCAAGCTGGCATTGTGCCCCACCAATTTCCCAAAATCGGGTTCAAGAATTGGAGCTATGGCTATAATACCCTGGGGAGTTTCGGTATCGGCTATAGTCTTAAACAACCGGGAGTCAATCTCCAACCACTCCAACCCGCTAAACTGCTCATACAGGGCCTGGTATTCCTCCCGGTGAGCTTCATCTACCAGCACCCTTACCAGCGGATGTTCCCCCTGTAAGGCCTCCCTCACCATAGTTTTACCTTCGAGCAAGAACATCTGCTCCCGGATTCGGTGCTTCCTGCTTTTTAAACTTATGGCCTGCTTTATATACTGATTATCCTTGGAAGTAATCTTCTTCACACCTGTTTCTCCCTAGCTTTGATATTATCGTAAAAAAAGTATGGCCCGATAGCCATACTCTTTACTCTTTTTACTTATTTGCTAGCATGTTGCTTGGAAAGCTCGACCAGTTCGGTAAACCCACCCGGGTCGGTAATGGCCAACTCTGCCAGCATCTTACGGTTAATATCCACACCGGCTACCTTTAATCCATGCACCATACGGCTGTAAGTAGTTCCGTTATCACGGGCGGCTGCATTAATGCGGGCAATCCAAAGCTTGCGAAAATCTCTTTTTTTCAGGCGCCTATGAATATAAGCATAATTACCCGATTTCATAACCTGCTGGTTGGCTACCCGGTAAAGTTTAGATTTGCTTCCGCGATAACCTTTGGCCAGCTTCAGAACCTTTTTATGTCTTCTATGTGCAGTTACTCCACCTTTTACTCTCGGCAT
>CAZUFR010000073.1:0-6238 GCA_964619655.1 uncultured Syntrophomonas sp.
TTCGATTAACCTGTAACCTGAGTCATCCATAAACTTAATCTGCTGATGCATTTCAGGGGATAACGTTATTTTCTTTTGTTTATCAATAAAAACAGCACTAGTATTAGAAAACTGTTGAATAAATTCAGCCCCGGCCTGAGGCCCCAGTACAAAAAGGGTAGTGGACAGCACATCAGCATCAGTAGCACTGGGAGCCATAATAGTAGTGCTGATTACTTCCTGTGTTGGTTTTCCAGTCAGCGGATTTAAGATATGATGATAGCGAATCCCATCCCTGGTGAAATAACGTTGGTAATCTCCGGAAGTTACTACCGCCATATCTTTAGCCTGTATAACGGCAATAATCTTATTAGCATTACGTGGATCCTGAATACCAGTTAACCATGGCGTTCCATCTGGTTTGGCACCCAGGGCATATACATTGCCTCCGGCGTTGATTATAGCTGACTCAATACCCATTTGCCGCAGTTTTTGGACAGCCATGTCGGTAGCATATCCTTTGGCTATTCCACCTAAATCAATTTCCATGCCCTTTGCTGGCAGAAAAACCGTCTTTTCTGCCTGGTCCAGAACAATTGCGCCATATCCTACCAGAGCTAGTTTTGATTTTAATTCCTTATCGGCCGGCACATAATACTGGTCCTGTCCAAATCCCCACAGGTCTATAACCGGTCCGACAGTAACATCAAAAGCTCCATCACTTAAACCTGCGAAATAATTGCTTCTCTTAAGCATAGCCAGGGTATCTTCACTAACCTGTACCGGCTTTAAACCGGCATTTTGGTTAATCCGGTAAACATCGCTGATTTCTGGATTAGTCAGGTTCTTAGCTGCAAATCTGTCAGTTAAATTCCCTATCCGGGTAAACTGGGCAAAGGCTTCATCCAAGGCTTTCCGGCCTAATTCAGCATCAGATGAGTAGACCTTAATGCTAATAAGGGTGTCCATAATAAAGTTTTCCCGGGTATATTCCTGTACCTGCGGCGAATAGTCGGTACAGCCGCCACATATTAACACTAATAGAATAAAAACTATTGCCGGGACTAGATTACGCACATCAAACACCTCATCCCCAAAACCTGTACCCCATCATCAGGTTCTACATTAAACTCAGCCTGCGCAGACCCGGTCGACACTACATCAAAATCAGCTCTGCTAGCCTTAAATGCTCTAACTGGCTATGGGTTGTCATTAGTTAACATAACCGTACCAAACTGGTAACAGAAAAAGAGTTACAAGTATCCCCAGCGCTATTCCATCTTTCCAGGTAAAAACCATACTGCTTTCCCGGCTATAACTTTGACCACCTGCATAACATCTACTCTCCATGGCCAGGGCCAGGTCAGTAGCTCTTTGCAGGGTAGCCGCCAGCAGAGGAATCAATAAGGCGAGAACAGTTTTTAAGCGCAGAGCCAATGGTCCGGAGTCAAAGCGGGCACCCCTTGATTTCTGGGCTCTGGTTATAACCTCCGCCTCCTCTATAATGGTGGGCACGAAACGTAACGAGATGTTTATAATCATAGCCAACTGGTGCACCGGAAACCGGAAATAATTTAACGGGGATAGTAATGATTCCAGGCCCTCCGTAAGTTTTAGGGTAGAGGTAGTCATGGTTAACAGACTGGAACCCAGGTACAGAATGACCAAACGCAAAAAGGTTGTTATACCCAGGTAGATCCCCTGCCTGCTAATAGCTATCCCTCCCCAGTTCCAAATAGAATCACCCGGGGTAAGAAAGACCTGGCATATAAATGTAAGCAGAAACAGCATGCGCAGAGTTCTTAGCCCGCGCAGGACTCTAACTACTCCTACCTGCGAGAGATATATTATTAAAATAATAAAACCTATGTTAAATAACAGTACCGGTATTTGCTGACCAGGCCAGGCCGCAGCGATAATTACGACAAAACATCCTAGCAGTTTGGTGCGCGGGTCTAACCGATGAATAATGGAATCGCCGTTTATGTATTGACCTGTTATCATACCTTTCATAGGTGCGACTCCTTTAGTATTCTGCCAATTTCCCAAGCAGCCTCTTCCACTGAAATAATTCCCGTATTCACCCGGTACCCGTAATCCGCTAAATGGTGCATTAATCGCAAATAATCTGGCAGAATGAGATTACTTAGATTATGCGAATTTATATGCTGAAAAACTTCTTCCCGGTTACCACAGGCTACCAATCGACCCTGTTCAAGAAAAACCAGTTTATCAGCCAGAAGCATCAACTGGCTAACATAATGCGAAATCATAACCACAGTAGTATGATAATTTTGCTGCATCTCTTTTATGGCCTTTATTACATGGTTACAGCCTGATGGATCCAGACCTGCAGTCGGTTCATCCAGAACTAAAACAGCCGGACGCATAGCCATTATACTGGCTATTGCCACCTGGCGGCGGGTACCACCGCTCAAGCTTAGAGGCGATAGATGAGCAACTTCTCTGGGATTTAAGCCAACCTGGGCCAGGGTCTCATCAACCCGGTTTTTAATTTCGGGTAAATTCATGCCCATATTTTTAAGTCCATAAGCTACCTCTTCAAACACGGTGCTTTTAAAAATTTGCTGTTCCGGGAATTGGAATACCAGTCCAACTTTCTTCCACAGTTCCTTGCTGTGCCGCTTGACCGAAGTATCCTCTCCACCTACCAGGACACTGCCACTGGTAGGAAGCAGGAGCCCGTTAAAATGCTGAATCAAGGTTGATTTACCAGAACCATTTCCTCCGATAATACCAACGAATTCACCCTGATTTATAGAAAGAGATACTTTATCCAGGGCCTTTTTTTCATACGGGGTCCCGGTTAAATACACATGAGTCAATTCTTTGGTTTCAATTATGGGCATAAAAATTCCACCATTTGCTCAAGAGTAACGATTCTCTTATTAATCTTATGTTCTTGTCCTATTAAAATGTTGGTTAACCTGGCAATGGGCGGGGGGGTGATACCAATGTATTCAAAATCAGGTGAACTGAATACCTCCCAGGGGGGGCCGTCAAGATGAATGGTGCCCTGATGAAGAACAATCAGCCGATCAGCTGGGGCAACCTCTTCCATCGAATGAGTAATCATGATAATAGTGATTCCATGGTCCCGACGCAGTTCCCCCAGACATGCAATTAGTTCGCGCCTCCCGCTCTGGTCCAACATGGAGGTAGGCTCATCCAGTACTAAATAAGCAGGGCGCATAGCCAGAGCGGCAGCTACTGCCAGCCTTTGTTTTTGCCCGCCGGAAAGCAGGTGGGGCGCGTGATGACGTAAATCCGTCAGGCCAACTGCTTGCAGAGCCCAGGTTACCCGCCGACTGACTTCTAACGCAGAGAGATGAAGGTTTTGGGCTGCAAAAGCCACTTCTTCCTCAACAATAGGATTTATAATCTGGTTATCGGGGTTCTGAAAGACCATTCCCACCAGGCGTCGGATATCTTTGCGATAACGGGGGTCAGTCGTATCCAGGCCATTAACCAGAACCTTACCACTACTGGGTAGAATTAATCCGTTCAACATACGGGCCAGGGTAGTTTTACCCGACCCATTCATACCAACAATCCCAATAAACTGGCCCTGGGGTATGGTTAAACTAATATTGTTCAGGGCATATACTGGTGAACCTGCACGCTGGTATGTTTTTGTAACATTTAATAGCTCTATCTTTTCATTCACTCTACTACCTCGTTTAAGATATAGCCTGGGCAAGGAGAACACTCCATACCCCATCCCACTACATGGTCATAATGTTAGGATCAAAGGGTTAGGGGAGGAATTTCCCAGTGATTTTGGAGTAGAAGGAATCTTCCCCAGTATCCATTATTTCAACCCCGAACCAGTGAAATAAATGGCTGTACCATAAGTATTATGGTACCAGCCAGGAAAACCAGCATTACTACATAATCAGCCCAATAAAACTCCAACCGCCGCAGGTAGGTGCGCCGGGGATAAGCCCTGAACCCCCGGGCTTCCATGGCTATCGCCAGTTGCTGGGCTTTTAGCATCGCACTATATACAATGGGTAAAGCTAAACGCCGATACATCACCAGTTTTTGTCCCCAGGGTATCTTTTTCAACTCAACTCCTCTTAATTGTACAGCCGTAACCACATTAATCAATTCATCTCGAAAAATTGGTAAAAAGCGCAGGGCTATGGAAACCATAAAAGCCAGTTCATAAGGTACTCGCCATTGTACCAGACCCAGAACAAAATCCCGGGAACTAAAAGTGGTAAGCAGCATAGCAGCGGCAATAACTACCGTAATGCGCAAAACTACACTGGCTCCCATTATCAATCCCTCGGTAGTTATAAGGGGGACTGAGCCTATAGCCAGCAGTACCTCATCTCCCGGAGAGAATATGCTCTGTATCACAAAAAGGAATAGCATTAGAGATAAAAAAGGTTTAAGGTATCCCCATATAGCACTGATGCGAAATTTAAAAAGTGCCAATAAGACGACAGTAACTGCAAGAACCAGCAGGAGTTGACCGGGCCTATTATACACCAGAGCCAGGCTAGAAAGACATATGACCATCACCATCTTGGTTCGAGGATCAAGCATCATAGGCAGCGTTTCCTCTCCACCCGCTATCTGATTGGATACGACCATCTCCCATGGCAATAACCCGTTTAGCCATCTGGTTGACAAAGCTGCTATCATGGCTGACCAAAAGCATACCCCGGCCCAATGAGGCAACTTTTTGTAAATATTCTTCCAAAAGTCTTTTGCGGTAAGCATCCAGGCCAATGGTAGGCTCATCCAAAATGAGAAAATCAGGTTCATTAGCCAGAACGGCGGCTATGGCCAGTCGTTGTTTTTCACCATGGCTTAAATACAGGGGAAAAGCGTTGCGATAGGTGGTTAGTTCAAAATAATTCAGGTAAAAATCTACTCTTTCTTCCACCGTGGCAGGGTCACAGCCCTGGTTAGTCAAACCGAAACTAATTTCCTCAGCCACTGTACGGCAAAAAAGCTGTAAATTAGGATTTTGGAAAACATAGCCCATACGCCGTCCGATTTGCGCCAACGAGTATTGCGCCAGCGGCCGCTGCTCCAGATAAATACTTCCTTCAGTGGGTCGTAAAACCCCTATCATTAGTTTAGTTAGAGTAGTCTTGCCGCTGCCATTGGGCCCGACCATAGCAGTTATATCATCCTTGGCCAGGCTCAGATTAATCCCGCTTACCGCCGGACTCGTTTTCCCAGCATAAGTAAAGGCTACCTGACTCAGCTCTAAGAATGGCATCTGCTCCCCCTCCCCCATTTTAAACCCCGCTATAATCAACATCTATTAACCCGTGGGCAGCTAAAAAACCTGGTTTGGCCAGAAGTGCTTGTGTAGATTCAAAACAAATTATTTTACCATCTTCCAGCACCATTAAACGGTCGGAAAAAGCCAGCGCTTGCAAATCATGTTCTACCGCAATAATAGTTTTCCCACTATCACGAAGTGTGGTTAGAGCAGTAGCCACTTTCTGCTTGCCGGCAATATCAAGCTGGGACATCACTTCATCCAGGATTAACACGGGGGGATCAAGTGCCAAAACTGCAGCCAGCGCTACCAGGTGTTTCTCCCCACCGGAAAGATGATAAGGATTGGCATATCGTAATTCCGAAATCCCCAGGACATCAAGTGCATTATTTACCCTCTCTAGAATATGCTCCGGCGGCAGGCACATATTCTCCGGAGCAAAGGCAATTTCATCTTCCACTGTCGGTGAAAAAAGCTGGGTATCAGGATCCTGAAAGACCATACCTACTTCAAGGGCCAGGCTGGCACCGCTTATTTCCTCAATATTTTTCCCATTCACCAGTATATTCCCGGCCCTGACCCCATCACGATTGTGACGAATAATTCCGCTTATACAATGACATAAGGTACTCTTACCGCAACCGCTTAACCCTGCTACCACCACTATTTCTCCTGGCTGTACCGAGAAATCAATACCTTTTAATATCAGGGGGCTACCGGAATAGTATTGGTAAGTGAGGCCCTGTACTTCAACAGCCTCCATTATATTTTCACCTCTATCAGAAGGCCGAAAAAAGGTTTCCCGACCTGCTTATACGTTATTAATGCTCTGGTTTGGTTTGGGGAAAGTGCGTATCTGCTGCAAGATTTTAAAAGCAATGATTCCACCCAGTCCGCCAGATAGAGCAGCAAGGCTTAAACTTAAAACCAGGGGAATAAAAGGAAGCCTGAAGTACACAAAATTGACCATAATAGTGCCGGCAATATTACACA
>CAZUFR010000074.1:0-6222 GCA_964619655.1 uncultured Syntrophomonas sp.
CCGGTCCAACTGGCTACTATTTCAGCTATTTCTTCTTCACCTACCGAGCCTCCCTGTAAGTTACGCTTACTGGTCCATTCCTTGCGGTCATTTTCTATTTCATCACGTAATTTTTGCTCCTGATCCCGTAAGCGTGCGGCCTTTTCGTATTCCTGGGCGTTTATGGCTTCTTCCTTTTCTTTAATTAGCTCTTCCATATGGCTTTCTTTTTGTTTTAGTTCCTCGGGTAAGACGTAATTAGCCAGTCGGACCCGCGAGGAAGCTTCATCAATTAAATCAATAGCTTTATCCGGTAAGAAGCGATCACTGATATAGCGAACTGAAAGCTTTACTGCAGCTATTATAGCTTCATCCTTAATCTTTACTCCATGATGGGCTTCATACCGATCGCGTAGCCCTTTGAGTATTTCTATACTTTCTTCCTCACCGGGTTCATCTACTACTATAGGCTGAAACCGCCTTTCCAGTGCCGCATCTTTTTCAATATGCTTGCGGTATTCATTTAGAGTGGTAGCCCCTACACACTGAAACTCGCCCCGGGCCAGGGAAGGCTTAAGAATATTAGCCGCATCAATAGCCCCCTCAGCCGCGCCTGCTCCCACTATGGTATGCAGTTCATCAATGAAAACAATTACATCACCAGCTGATTTAATCTCATTTACTATCTTGGTTAAACGATCCTCAAATTCTCCCCGGTATTTAGTTCCCGCCACCATAGTCGATAAATCCAGAGCTACTACCCGTTTACTATTTAATATTTCCGGTACCTGATTATCATTTATTCTTTGAGCCAATCCTTCTATAATAGCAGTTTTTCCAACACCAGGATCACCGATTAAAACCGGGTTGTTTTTAGTGCGGCGGGATAAAATTTGTACCACCCGCTCTATTTCTTTTTCCCGGCCAATTACCGGATCCAGTCTTTCCTCAGCTGCATCCTGGGTTAAATCACGGCTAAAAGCATCCAGAGTAGGCGTTTTACTACGACTTTTCTTTTTAATTTGAGTTACCCCGATGGGTCCTGGTTGTTCCTGATATGGATTAACATTAAAACCAGCAGAGGTTTCCCCACCTAACAACAACATAACCTGCTCTCGTACCTGGTCTAGTCTGACTCCCATAGAAATCAAGACCTGGCCGGCAACCCCTTCTTCCTCCCTGATCAAGGCTAAAAGCAGATGCTCAGTACCTACATAATTAACTCCCTGTAAACGGGCTTCGTCGAAAGCAAGGTTAAACACTTTCTTGGCTCTGGGGGTAATAGGCAAATCTCCCGCTGCCCTTTCAGCATTAATACCGTCTATTCCTATCAGGCGGGTAATTTCTTCCCGAACTTTTTGTAAATCAACCCCCATGTTTAAAAGAGCCCGGGCTCCTACTCCCTCCCCTTCTTTCAGCAAACCCAGGAGTATATGTTCAGTACCAATAGCCGGGTGATTTAGTTGCCTGGCCTCTTCCTGGGCATGAATAACGGCATTCCTGGCCCTTTGTGTAAATCTTCTAAACATACCTATCTCCTCCTGTCACAAAATTCTATGAGCCCTTAGTTTCAGCTAATCTTTCCTGAATAACTTCGGCTCGTTTGACATCACGGTGAAAAGCGTCCATTTCTTTACCCGCTTTTTTCTGTAAATGGGCAGGTCTGATAGCTACTACCAGTTCATTAAGGGCATATGGCTTTATTTTTGCCAATAGACCCATATCTACTCCCAGGCGTACATCAGATAAAAGCGCCATAGCCTCATTGGAATTAAGTACACGGGCACTGCTAAGAATCCCAAAAGCCCGTCCTATCCGGTCCTCCAGTTGGTATTTCATCTCTTCCGCTAATTTTTTTCTTATTAGGCGCTCCTGCTCCACTACCCGAAGAGTTATACTATTCAGGTTGTTTATAATATCCTCTTCACTCTGACCCATAGTTATCTGATTGGATAACTGAAAGAAGTTCCCTACTACTTCAGTACCTTCACCATATATACCGCGAACGGTCATACCCAGCTGAGCTATATTGTGAAAAATATGGTTAGTCTGACCGCTAAATACTATGGCGGGAAGGTGCAACATTACAGAAGCCCGCATCCCGGTACCAACATTAGTGGGACAAGAAGTTAGGTATCCTCTTCTATCATCAAAAGCGAAGTCTAAGTTTTTTTCCAGGTCATCATCTATCTTCTGAGCCTGACGATAACACTCTTCCAGCTGCAAACCAGGCAAAAAACATTGAATACGGAGGTGATCTTCCTCATTTATCATTATTACCAGGGAACCATCCGAATTAGCCAGGATACCGCGAAAGCTATCATCTGACTCTGCATGATTAGGGCTAATCAAGTGTTTCTCCACCAGCATTTGCCGTTCCAGAGCGGTTAGCTGGTTAAAGGTTAGAACCTCCATATTTAAAAGCTCTTTATTATCACTTTTCTTCCAGGCCTTTTCTATCTCCTGCAGACACTTCTTCCCATCTTCCTGATCGAGCAGGTGGGAAAAAGGCATTAATTCCAGGTTTCTGGCTAAACGAATGCGACTGCTGACTACTATATCGGATTCAGGCCCTTCATCAGTAGCCATCCAGCGGACAAAATTACTATTTAATAGATTGTCGGCTTGCATTACCCTTCCCCCTTAATCTAGTTGTTTCTCGGCGTCTTTAATTTTATCTCTGATTTCCGCCGCCTCTTCATATTCCTCAGCTGCTATGGCCTTCTGTAATTGATATTTTAGCCCTTGAATTTTTTTCTTAACCATAACCTTTTCACCACCCCGGGCCGGTACTTTACCAACGTGACGGCTATCACCATGTACCCTGCGTAGGGTAGGTTCCAGTTCCTTTTCAAAGGCAGTATAACATTGTGAACAACCTAAACGACCAGTATTACTTATACCACTTAGTGTTGTCCCGCAGTTAGAGCAACTAGCATTCTGAGATACGCCTTTCATATCTTGAAGATTATAGTTACTGACAAAAAAACTACCAAGTAAATTGGGCAAAGATAACTGTTTGGCGACATCAAAAATAATGCCTCCTTTTTTCGCATAACATTGCTGACATAAATGGGTTTCAACTGTTTTGCCATTATAGACCTGGGTAAAATGAACAGTTGCTGGTCTTTGTTTGCACTCTTCACAGTACAAATCTATCCCCCCTTATCCTTAATCCATATTTACATAATCAACCAATACTTTTTTAAGCTGTCTAAATAACCGTATTCTATACTCCGGTGGCATATCACTAAAACCATAGCTGATAAGATATTTTAAAAGATCACTCTCACCGGTAGTAAGTGCATCTTCCTGCAGGAGTTCATCGATAAATGCTACTAATTCTGTACGAACGGTACTACCACCATTCTCCAAGTGATATCTGGTAATACGGACATAGCCTTTACCTCCCCGACGGCTTTCCGTAAAGTAGCCTTCCATTTCAGTAAACCTGGTACCGATAACATAAGTTACCTGAGAAGGAACACAGTCGAAGGTTTCGGCTAATTCCGACCTCTGAATTTCTATCTGTTTATCTTCACTACGCTCAATTAATACTTTAAGGTATTGTTCGATTCTATCAGCAAGGCTTCGTTTCATTCCTCTTCCCCTCTTTGACTTTTGTTGACTATCCTTTTTAATTGTACTATAAAATATATAAAGTAAACAGTCTAATTAAATATTTTTTGACTAAATTTAACTAACTTATATTATATTTTAGCCAGCAATATCTATTTCTATGAAATAAAGAACAGACCCCGACTGAAAAACTTTTTCTACCCGGGGTCTGTCCGCTTTCGCCTTATTCCCAACTTAAATTTATTTGACTACCTTCTTTTATTGGAGTAGTAAACCCAGCCGGTTCTCCATCTACCTTGATAAGTAGTTTGGCATTTATATCTGGTTTGATTTCTACCACCTTAAATATATCACTTAAAATGGCTCCACCCTCCTCCCGGTTCAGGGTAATCCGGACTCCATTACGGATTTCATCATAAATACTGGCTGGTTGCCCATCAATCTCAATTCCTGCTCTCTTTCCCGAGAGGCGTACTTCTTCGCCATTTACTTTAACATTAATAGCTAGAAAATCATGCTCACCCAGCAGGTCATTGATACAAGGCCTTAGTGGTTTACGAATATAGCTTAGGCTGGCACCAGGTTCAACCAATTTATCTAATTCTGCTTTAACCCCGTTCACGGACACATCTAGAGGTAGCCAGGAAACATTCATCTCTTCATCACCAAGATAATATTTGTACAGTTTTTCCTCCAGCCAATATTCATCTACTCCACTTAAACGTAAAACATTAGAAACGCTATTTATGTTTTTAAATTCAATCCGGGCACGGTCCGGTATTTCGGCATCGGGGTCGAAGGGCTCTCCATTAACAGTTATTACTGGCTCTAAATCAAATTCTTTACCATTAACGGTTACCTGACCTTTTATGGCCGGTACCAGGTCTCTACCGGTTATGAAAGCTTCTTCTCCATCCTGCCCGGGTGCAAATTCTACCTTATCCCTATTTTGCAGGCTAGTCTCCAGTGAGGCTAACTCGTTATTTACCTTTATTAGCGGAGCTATACCCATAGTACCTTTGACTACTTTGACATAGCCGTTTACTTCGATAGTCTTGCCCATACCAGGCTTACCATAGATGTTACTCAGTGATATTCCCGAACTTAACAGGGCGGCAGCCACATTAATTTCACCCAGGTTCCAGAGAGCAGTTTCCCTTCCGTTTACTGACACCTTAATAAAAGGTACCGGTGGAGTAGCAAAGTAGTTGTAGGCAATACCCAGAGGGGTGATACCCTGAGGACTGTTAAGAAAACTGGAATCGGTGGTAATATAATCTATATTTTGAACTGTTCTTATACCTACCCGATTAGCCGGGATACCGAGGTTTTCGGCCAGGCTGGTCGTCAGGGAGGGGGTCAGGCTTCCTCCTCCAACACAGACTACCGCATCAGTAACTTTATGATTAAGGGCAATGATATGATGGGCTATTTCAGCAGTCATTTCGTCTATCAGGGGTTGTAATTCCTGGTGTAGCTCTTCACTGGATAAGTGCAGGAGGTTGCCCAGTATATCGGATATCTCGATTTGATCCTGTTTGCTTAGAAGTCGCTTGGTTTTTTCCGCCGTATCAAAGTCCAACAGGTATTGCGTAGCCAGGTATTCAGTCAATTCATCCCCGGCTAGCGGTACCATGGCATAGGCGAACACATTACCATCCTTGACCAGGGCAATATCGGAGGTGCCAGCACCGATGTCTATCAGAGCCAGATTCAATAGTCGCATTCCTGGTGGTATAGCAACTGAAAGAGCAGCAATCGGTTCCAGGGTTAAGCTTTTTACCTCCAGGCCCGCCCGGTTAAGGGAAGAAAAAAGACTATCCACAACTACCCGTGGTAAAAAAGTGGCAATAATCTCTACAGCTACCTCGTTTCCCACCTGACCTACCAGACTACCTATAACCTGGCCCTCTAAAAGGTAAGATAATACGCTATATCCTACACAAAAGTAGTTACCGTGCCCTTTATTGCCCAATTCTTCTTGGGCAAGTTGGTATTGAGCTTCCTGTACTGCCTCTATCTCCAGGGCTCTAACTTCATCCGTACTCAGTTCACTTAGCTGCTGCCTGGATTTGTGACAACTTCCCCGGGAGGTCTTTAAAGCTCGTCCTGCTGCTGCTACCGCTACAGAATCCAGTGTTATCCCCTGGCGTTCTTGTAAAGCGTTTTTTATTTTGATTATAGTTGCTGTTACGGCTTCTACATCATGTATTTGTCCATCCATCATAGCCCGGGTAGTATGCTCCAGAATTTCTACATCAATGACCCTATAACCAGTCTCATTTTTCTCCAGCACTAAACCCACAATCTTTCGGGTTCCAATATCCAGAGCAAAAACCCTTGTCTTACCCACCCTTTAATCCTCCTCTAAAAGTAACGGTTTTATTTTCTGCCATACTTTTGTTTTAATACTGCCGTAACAAAGGCAGGTAGAGCCAACTGCCTTTTCCACCGTGACGGTTCTGCAAGCAGCCGATATAGCCATTCCAGGTTAAGGGCTATAAATACCCTTGGCGCCCTTTTCTTAATTCCGGCGATGACGTCAAAGCTTCCACCTACACCCATACATACCGGTACTTTAAGTGCAGTTCGTTTCTGATCTATCCAGTATTCCTGTTTAGGTGCCCCCAGGGCTGCAAATAATATATCCGGAGATTTAGAATT
>CAZUFR010000075.1:0-4431 GCA_964619655.1 uncultured Syntrophomonas sp.
AAGTCCACCATATCGTACCAGTTACGGCCAATATTTAGCGATACTTCCAGGGGCACTCTTAGCACGCAGGCGTTTTCCATACAGTCCTTGAGCAATTCCGCTACTTCTTCCACTTCAGTTAGTGGTACCTCCAAAACTAGCTCATCATGTACCTGCAGCAGCAGTTTGGCCTGAAGTTCCCGTTCCTTAAGCTGGTTAAAAACCTTTATCATAGCCAGTTTTATTATATCGGCTGATGTACCCTGAATCGGGGTATTTAATGCCATACGCCGGGCAAAGGCTTGCTGCATTTTATTTCTGGCATTAAGATCAGGCAGGTAGCGCCGCCGTTTTAAATAGGTTTCTACATAACCGTGCTGCTGGCCGAATTTAACAATATCCTCCATGTATTTTTTAACTCCTGGATAGGAATTTAGATAATTATCTATATATCGACGGGCCTCCTTGCGGCTTACCCCAGTATCCCGGGAAAGGCCGAAGTCACTTATACCGTAAATAATTCCAAAATTAACGGCTTTAGCCCGGCGACGTAATTCGCTGTCCACCTGATCCAGGGGAACGTGAAATATCTGGGCTGCTGTCCGAGTATGGATATCTATGCTCTGGTGGAAAGTTTCTATCAGGTTCTCATCGCCGCTGATATGGGCCAGTGCCCGTAAATCAATTTGGGAGTAATCGGCTGACATTAACACATGCCCATCATTATCTGCGGTAAAGGCCTTACGGATGCGACGCCCCTCTTCCATTTTTATAGGTATGTTTTGCAGGTTCGGTTCCACACTGGACAGCCGGCCGGTAGCAGTCTGAGCCTGTTTAAATATGGTGTGTATCCGGTTAGTATCCGGATGAATCAACTCCTGCAGGGCATCGACATAGGTGGATTTTAGTTTGGTAAGCTGCCGATAATTTAAAATATAGGCTATGATTTCATGGTCATCATAAAGTTCTTCCAGTACTTCGGCACCGGTGCCATAACCGGTTTTGGTCTTTTTTACGACTCGTAGCCCCAGATCCTCAAATAGTACTTTGCCTAACTGTTTAGGTGAGTTTATATTAAACTCCTGCCCGGCCATTTCAAATATCTGTGTTTCCGCATGTTCTATTCCCCCGGCCATCTCCTCGGACAATAGCTGCAGCGTTTCTCGTTCTACCTTGATACCGGTAAACTCCATATGTGCCAGTACTTCTGATACCGGCATCTCTACATCCTTTAGCAGGGACTGTTGCTCAGCGGGGATATTTTCTTCCAGCCGGTTTAGCAGGTTGCGGAGACGAGAAACCATAATTGCCGGATTCTTTTCGGGTACGTTAATATCCAGATACTTAAAAAGTACCGCAGCTAAATCATCCCCTTCAAAACTGGGGTCATCTATATACGCGGCCAGCAAGCTATCCCCCTCTACACCCTTTAATTTTAGTCCATACCTCATAAGAAGTACTTGAGCATACTTGGCATTATGTAGATATTTGGGGATATCATCCGCCTCCAGTAAGGGTCTCACCCATTCCAGGCGGTAGCTGGCACGTTCTCCTACCGGTAAATGGTAGACCTGATCTTTTTGCTCAAAGTATATGTCCTTAATTTTAGCCCACATAGGGTGATGGTAATCGGTTTCGATGTACATAGCCAGCGGCAGTTCAGTCTCCAGGGCAGCTCCAAACTCCGCCGCCTGTTCCTCTGTTTCCAAATCTATGACGTTTATGTCATCAATACTTACTTCCCGGCCAGTCTTACTGCTTTCCTGCAGAGTATTGAGAAAATTATTAAATTCCAGCTGTTTATATAATTCCACCAGACGATCGCGGTCGGGCTCTTCTACTTTAAACTTATCCAAATCCCATTCCAGCTCCATATCTCTAACAATGGTAGCCAGCTCACGGCTCATAAAGGCCTGATCCTGGTTCTCGGTAAGTCTTTCAAGCAGTTTTTTCCCACTTACCTCCTCCAGGTGTTGATAGAGATTTTCCAGATTTCCGTATTCCTTTATCAGCTTTACTGCAGTCTTGGCTCCTACCCCGGGCACCCCTGGTATATTATCGGAAGCATCTCCCATCAGAGCCTTAATCTCAATCATTTGCCCGGGATTAACTTCCCATTTTTCTCGTACCTGCTGGGGATTATAAATTTGCATTTCACTAATACCCTTTTTGGTCATCAATACCTGTACCTGGTCCGATACTAATTGCAGGGCATCTCCATCACCAGTAACAATCAGACAGTCCAAATTTTCATCCTCAGCCCGCTTACTTAAGGTACCTATAATATCGTCAGCCTCATAGCTGGGTATTTCGATATAATGTACGTTTAAAGCTGTGAGAACATCACGCAAAAGTTGAAACTGTCCCTGCAATTCCACCGGGGGGGCAGAACGATTAGCCTTGTATTCCCCATATATTTCACTGCGAAAGGTTTTACGGTCCATATCAAAAGCCACCACAATGTGGCTGGGCTGCTCATCCGCAGTCACCCGGTTAAACATAGTCAGGAAACCGTAAACCCCGTTAGTGTATACCCCTTCCCGATTATGCAACAGGGGCAGCGCATAAAAGGCGCGATACAGCAAACTGTTCCCATCAATTAACATTAATTTCTTTTCCGGCATGGTAACCCCACCTTTATAATAACCATAGGCAACCAGACGGCTGCCTTAAGAATCTTTTGCTAATTATAACACTACCCCTGAGGAAGAAAAAATCTATGACATTAAAAAAGGCAGGAATCTCTTCCTGCCTCATTAAAGCTTATTAAAATTAAGGGTTAACTTCACCTACAAAGTAAATCTCTAATGTAGTCATTTCTAATTCTTTATCTAGTGCTGACTTCTGCTGTAAATAACCTTGGAGCTGTTTGTCAATTTCATCCAGCTTGCATTGATCGGTGCATTCCGTTTGCTGCAGGGTTTGTTTTTCTTGTTGCAATAAGCTGATTTGATTTTCCAGTTTGCTATACTGCTGGGTAAGTTCCAAACGGTTATGCAGAGGCACACTGGCCTTGCCTACCTCACCTAACTGGCTCAACACCTTATCAACATCTTTTTCATTTACCTTAATCGTCAATACACAGCTATTAGGGCCGGCCATCTCCCGTGGTACATCTGTATATGCATATTCCCAGCTATTATTCCGAGCTAGTTGCACTACTTGCTCTGCTGATTCGGCAGCATTCTCTACCATAACCCGTGTAGAATATACATCCGCCAGCTTGGGGGATACGTCTTTGAGTGGAGTTACTTCAGCATTATTCGCAATCTCTGTATCCGGTTTATTTCCTGGAACATCCTTTTGGCTATCATTAGTAGCTATCTGGGTTCCCTTCTGGGGGTTCTCCGAGGGTACATCGTTTTGCTCCACTGGCTCTTTACCCCCGCTATATATGCGGTTTATAATTTCATTAATAGCCACTGAAGGCTTATTGTTAATATCTTTATCATGTTTTTCTTGCCAGGCAGCAATCATAGGAGTAATAGGTAAAACACTACTGGCATAAATTCCCGCAGCCAGAGCTATACCTGCCACACCGGCAGCAATCCATCCTTGCCTTTTAGGAGTTTTGATTTCCTTGGGTTTTAATACGAAGTTTTGCTCATCTACCAGACGTTTGTGTAAATCTTCGCTGAAACGTTCCGGTAATTTAGGAGTTGGAAGGTTTTTAAGAGCAGTACAAAGCGCCTGCAAGTATTCCAGTTCAGCTTGGCACTGTGAACACTTCTCCAGGTGAGCCTTAATAACTTTATTCTCTTTTTCGTTGGTCATGCCATCAATATAAGGCGATAGCATTTCCCTGATTTGCTCACATTTCATGGCCTTTCCTCCTCGCTTTCTTAGACGAGAATCTAAGGCAAAAGTTCCCTATCATTGATTTTTTTTCGCAGTACTTCCCGGGCGCGACTAATCCTTGATTTTACCGTTCCCATAGAACAATTCATTACTTCAGCAATCTCTTCATAACTAAAACCCATTACATCACGAAGCACTATAGCTGTTTTATGTTCAGGTTTCATTTCATTAAGTAATTCTTGTATGTATTGGGAAAATTCCTTTTGTTCATATATTATGTCCGCGCCTGGAGAACTGTCCGCAATTTCTTTTTCTACCTCGTCCCCTTCCTGTGTAGCCAGGGGTTCATCCAGGGATAAGGCCACAATTCTTCGCTTTCGTCGTCGTAACTCATCCAGGCAAACATTGGTGGTAACTCGATAAAGCCAGGTGCTGAAACTGGAGTTTCCTTTAAAAGAGCGCAGGGAACGAAAGGCCTTAATAAACGCCTCCTGGGCCATATCATAAGCATCTTCTTCATTACCCATATAACGATAAGCCAGGGCATATATTTTGTTGTGATACTGCGACACCAGTTCTTCAAAAGCACGGGTTTCGCCCTGCATGCTTTGCTTAACCAAATATTCCTCTGAATGCATTAAACTGCTCCCTTAA
>CAZUFR010000075.1:4531-6214 GCA_964619655.1 uncultured Syntrophomonas sp.
CTGCATGCTTTGCTTAACCAAATATTCCTCTGAATGCATTAAACTGCTCCCTTAACTCAAGAAAATAACCAGGTAAAAATTAATTATCTTGTAATTTACTATAATTTTCAATGATCCAGGTGGGGTTCTACTTAATTAACCCGTCATGACCAGAAGCCTTACACCGATAAAAATAGTTATATCAGGTTGGCAGGGCCGATGTGTCCTCACCCCTCACCCCTCACTCTAAACACCAGTCAAGTTTTAACCTCGAATTCATTACTCAACAACCATCTCATTAACGCCTTATTTCATACTAACTTCAATAAACAAAGTGCTTTTATCTTAATAACTATACTACAAAGTTTCAACACATTTACCTAAATTCCTTTTAGACAACCACACCTAATTGTAGTATACGACCTATTATACGGCTATTATGGCTATTAAAGGAATATATTTTTCATTTTTGTATTGGGTTTTTTTAAAATAAAATGAAACTATTATAAAAAAGGGATTTTAGTTCCTTAGTAAATCTGTTATAATTTACCTAGTTATATAATTACTACAATTTAAGGGGGAATTGGAATGGATATCAATGGTCTGGTTGCAATAGTTACTGGTGGAGCATCCGGACTCGGCGCAGCAGCAGTAGAAATGCTGGTAGATAAAGGCGCCAAGGTCGTTATTGCTGATTTGAATGAAGAGAAGGGTAAAGAGTTTGCCACCAAATTTGGTGACAAAGCTGTATTTGTAAAATGCAATGTCACCTCTACTCCCGACAATGAAGCTGTAGTTAAGGCTGCTGTAGACAGTTTTGGCAAACTGGATGTGCTGATTAATGCTGCCGGCATAGGTAGTGCTTCCAAGATTATCGGTAAAGATGGTCCCACTAACCTGGACTGGTTCAAGATGGTTATCGACATCAACCTGGTAGGTGGCTTTGACATGATGAGGCTGGCTGCCTGGCAGATATCCAAGAACGAACCTAATGCTAACGGTGAAAAAGGCGCTATCATTAACGTAGCATCTGTAGCTGCATTTGATGGCCAGATGGGACAGGCTGCTTATTCCGCCTCCAAGGGTGGCGTTGTATCCATGACTCTGCCTATCGCCCGTGACCTTTCCCGCGACGGCATCCGGGTTAACACCATCGCCCCGGGTATCTTTAATACCCCAATGATGCAGCTTTTACCACAGGCTGCCCGTGATTCTCTGGGTGCTCAGGTACCTTTCCCCAAACGTATGGGAGAGCCGCCCGAATTTGCACAGCTATGCTGCGCCATTATAGAGAATCCTTATCTCAACGCTCAAGCTATCCGTCTGGATGGTGCTATCCGCATGGGTCCTAAATAAGGAGCATCGTTTTTGAAAACCCCGGCTACATAGCCGGGGTTTTTTCTCTTATATATCAATTTCCTCAGGGGGCCTCACGCTTGACAAGTATTAACCTGCCCGCTATAATTTACTATGCATTGAATAAGCCAGAGTGTCGGAATTGGCAGACGAGCGCGACTCAAAATCGTGTGCCGCGAGGCGTGTGGGTTCGAGTCCCACCTTTGGCACCATAGGAAAATAGGGGCCTTGTTGCCCCTTTTGTTTTTTCTGATATTCAGTTTTGGAAAATCTACTACCAATTTGACATTTAACCCGCCACTTATTACAACTCCCTTGCGTAAAAAATGCGAATACTTTAAAATTAAG
>CAZUFR010000076.1:0-6160 GCA_964619655.1 uncultured Syntrophomonas sp.
TCAGTTGTTACTATGGCCAGTATAAAGTTAGATATGGAATTATCCATTTAATCAGCTGCCTTTCTGCCAAAGTAACTTTTCAAAGTAGTCCCCCGGGCTGATTCCAGTACGGGAACTTTCCTTATTATTTCCATTAGATAATCCAGATCAGGTTCGTTAGCTACTATAAACAAAGCCAAATACCCTTTATCCGGGTTCTTGCGGGCTACCGGCATTAGTTCAGTCTCGTTAATTTCCACTTTGCTACCCAGAATAGATACCACATCATGAATAATGGCCATGCGTTGCCCGGGTGCATCCAGGGTTAAACGGGCGTCATCATCTTTAGGTTTAATCAGCACCCCCAGACCTTCCTTAAGTATCTTTTCTCGGGTTTGCGGTAGCCCCACATTCATAATTACCACATCATCGACCTTTAATAATGACCTTTCAAAATGAACTGGTGCAACTACTACTTCTGCAATATTGCCGATATAGGAACCGCTCATCAGCATTAGAGACAAGCCAATAGAAACAATGGCAGCTACCACGGCATATTGCCAGCTCAACCAGTAAGCGGCAGCACTGGTAACCAGTGCAGTAATTATAACCAGGTAGTTACGGGCCTCAAATACCCGGGCAATGCCTTCGATATAATCGCTGCCGCGACGAATAATTTTGGTTTCTTCCAGATGATTCAGGCTTTCCCGTTCCATATTGCGTACGTCCCGAAATTGTTGGGCGGCCAGCACCAGAAAGGTTACCGCTACATAATCAGGTTTAGCTATAGCCGGTATGGCTACAGCTCCCAGACCAGCAGCGATAAAGCCTAAGGCCAGGTGAGTTAATTGACCGTGGGGATAAGTAGGATAGTGGCGGTAGTCACTGCGCAACATTAGCCATCGGGCTGCAAACCCCGCCACTATTCCTAATAATATGGCTAAACCATATTTCTCCATCTTTATTTACTGGTGCTGCCCCGATTCAGCAAGTAGAAACCGCCGGCGGCGGCAGCAACTACTACTAGAATAATTAATATAGTAGTACCCGCTCCCTGGTTCTGGGTTGACAGGGGCTTGGCAGCAGGGGTAGCATTGGCATTAGCGGGGTTAATACCCAGCACTGCTGGCAGTGTATCGGCAAAGAGCGTTACCCCCTGGGTGGCATCGCTTTTTTTATTGGTATGCGCACCTACCTCAATTAACATAGCTCTCGGGCTCAGATCCTGATTGAAATCTCCTTTACCGATAAAGATGCCATTGGAAAGGCCAGGAGCTTTTTTATCCATAGCCGCTTTCATACGTTTGGCAAATTCTAAATTATTCTTCATATTAGGGTTTTGGTTTCCTACTACTAGCTTAATTTTGGCTACTTCTTGACCTTTAACCTGAGTGCGATACTGCTCAGCAGGCACAGCATCACGGTGTACATCAAGAATTATATCGGGCCTTTGTTTTAAGAGATTAGCCGCAGTCTTACGTGAACGGCTATAGGCATTAACATCGTGGGGGTTATGATTATTATGGTTATACTGTATATTAAAACCTAGCTGCTGCAGACGGTTGCTTAAAGCCTGGCCCACATCATAAATTCCACCTTTGCCATTTACACTCTCAGTACCATCACCAGGAACATACGATTCATCGCTATGGGTATGATAGATGGCAACTGTAGCATTCTTATTACCTACCACTGGAGCTAAACGAGTCCCACTATAGCCCAGGGCATTGCGCCGGGTACTATCATTAATAACGGGCATGCTTTCCTTGCCTTGATAAACGCAGCGGGCGGTATGACCAGCAATATCTATTACCCGGTAACGGGAGTTATCTGCACTGATATATTCATCACCTTTATTAACCACCATTGCCGTAAATAGAATTACGTTATTATTTTCATCCACCAGGGTAAAGTATTTTCCTCCGGATAATTCACTATGAGCCATAGCACTACCGCCGGCAGCAATGATAAAGAGCATCATAACAGTTAATAGAAAACAGCGTTTAATCATGCTCATCACCCCTATCCTGGTCATCTTTTTGGTGATTTTCTCTGCCGCTATTTTTAATATGATATATCTCTGCCGGTTTACGGGCTGGTTCAGGTTCTTGTAAGTTTTTAATCAGTTCTTCCGGCCTACCTTCGGTTTTGGGGCCACCCTGTATTCTCTCCAGGGTTTCTCCGATTAGTTCAGCCAGGAGAACAGCTAGTATACCTGACAGGATGAGGGCATCGAATGCACCAGCACCACCAATGTGTACAGTACCGGCCTGACCTGCACGTACTAGATAAAAATACTGACCCACATCCAGAGTCAGAACTCCTATTACCGCTGCAAAGAAAGCCCCCCGCCGGGATCTCCCGGCGAGATAACCTACGACACCAGCTACAATAGGATAAATGTAGAGCGGGTCAATAAACATGTTCTCCGGCTCAGCACCCAGAAAACGACCAGCCAGGAATAATGCCAGGGCAGTTACTCCGGCAGCAACAATAGCCCGGATTTTTTCGTAGCCAGTACCTGCCCCTAATAAAACATAACCGGCTAACCCAACTATTATTAAACCTCCCAGATTTATAACAATTCTGGGACCCAGGGGGATATCAACGAAACTACCAATAATGATTGCAGCTATAACCGCTAAGGCGGCTTTGTCTGAAAGCCTTAAGCGATCCAGTACCCGATGAGCCACACCGAAGTATATGAGTATAGAAATGACTACCAGGGCTATTAATCCAAAGGGGAAATTAACCATGCTCTTCATCCTTTCTAATTCTTTTATCTTCAGATATTTTTCCCCTTTGCTATAAGATTATGTGCAAAACAGCCACCCGTAAATGAGTGGCTGTTTAATTATGAATTTTTAATTTTTAATTTTGAATTGTGGTGGAAATACTTCGTATTTCTCTTTATTACAGTCGTTATCTCATTAATCTTAATGAATCTGCGTTAATCTGCTTCCTTAATAGCAATTCGGCACCTAATTACATTACGGTTACGTTAAACAGTAAATAAAGAAGAAATGCGTTAGCATTTCCACATTAATTAAAAATTCAAAATTCACAATTCAAAACTGTTCTACCGTTTTGCCCATTGGCTGGGGTCGATGTCGCGGGCTCTTAGCCATTCGGCGGTAGGGCCTAGAACTATGACCGGTTTTTTCCTTATGGTTTTGGTATCGCTAGCCCCGGACATTAAAAAAACAGCTTTGAGTCGATATAAAAATTCGTTTAGCCAACGATCCAGTTCAGCGGCTCCTTGATGTAATAAGATTCTTAGCAGAGAACCAGCGATTCCCACCATATCAGCACCCAGAGCCAGGGCCTTGGCTACATCAAGCGCAGACCTTATTCCCCCGCTAGCTATAATTTTTACCGGTAAATTACTGCCTAAGATTTCTAACAGACTTACTGCCGTAGGTATACCCCAGCTATTTAACTCTCCCTGAAAGGCTCCCCCACGTTTATCTTCGATGGCTATAAAGTTGGTACCTCCCTGTCCCCCGGTGTCAAATATCCTTACCCCGGCATCATACAGACGTTGAACACTTTCCCGCGAAAAACCAAATCCTACTTCTTTGGCTATCACCGGTACCGGGCAGGTTTCTACTATCCGCGCTACTTGCTCAATTACGCCCTTAAAATGACGGTCTCCTTCTGGCATAGCCAATTCCTGGGGTATATTAAAATGTAACTGCAAAGCGTCAGCATTTACCATATTCACGGCAGCCCGGGCATTATCACTATTAGTAGCAGCGCTAAGGTTAGCTATAATAATTCCATCAGGGTTAGATTCCCGAACTACGGCAAAACTTTCTATCCAACCTGGTTCCTCCAGGGCTATAGTCTGTGAACCTACCGCCATAGCCAGTCCATATTTCTGGCATAGTCCCGCCAAAACCTGGTTAATATCCCGGGCTGGTTCACTTCCACCAGTAATAGCATTAACTATCAGAGGAAATTCCAGTTCCTTTCCCCAGACCTTAAACCGTAAATCTATGTCTTCCAGGTTTAGCTCGGGAACTGAGCAGTTTAACAGCCAAATATCATCAAATCCCGTAGATACAGGACCATCAGGAGTCTTTCCAGCTATATAAATATGCTCCATCTTACGCTGACCTCTGATTATAATAACCTCCCCGCAATCTTTTGGGCTTGTGCCAAAGCATCCGGGTCATTTACGTTAAAAAACATTTCTCTTACGCTACCAAACTTCTGCAATTCATCTTCTTTTAAAACCAACGCATTTAGTTCGCTAAATATAAGGGTAAGTTTCAGTTTATCATGCTCCAGGCATTCGGTAAAAACCGGCAGGCAGGTGCGATTATAAACTGCTGCCAGAGGTTGTAAATAAGAATCTATCTCTGGTACCACACTATCATAATCGCTAATTTTACTTAACATGTACTCTACCAATCGCATATTTATAAAAGGCATATCACATCCTAATATAAACATCTGGTCATTGCTGGCATTTACCAATGCTGAGTGTATCCCTCCCACCGGTCCCAGATAAGGATAAATATCCTGGTAAATAGGCAAGCCAAAGCTGGTAAAAAGTTGGGGCTCGTTACTGATAATAATTATTTCTTGAAATATCGGCTTTAACTTCTCAATTATTATCTGGATAACCGGTTTGCCACCCACCTGGGCAAAAGCCTTATTAAACTTCATCCGGGAACTTCTACCACCAGCCATAATTATTCCACTAATCTGCAAACCGTACACCTCGCAGTAAAAAAAGGCTGCCTACGGCAGCCTAGAACTTCATGCTTCATTTACCACTGTTCATTGCACTGCAACCCTGACAACTGGCAGGAAGCGTTTTTGAGCCCCCACCGGTATTAAATAAGGATAATAACTGCTTAACGTCACCAGAATTGCATTCCGGACATTTTACTTTATCTTTATCAGCATTAGAAATCATAACATCAAATTTTTTCCCGCATTGGTGGCAAAGATAATCAAATATTGGCACCTTATCACCCCGTTTGCCTATTCGACCTCTTCCTCTTCCTGGTCTTCCAGGTACTGCTGGACTTCATTGGCTTCATCTTCTTCCTGAGCCTGTTTAATAGACAACCCAATTCTTTTCTGTTCAGGGTCAATGCTAATTATTTTAATCTTAATCTGCTCATTAACTGAGACCACATCTTCAGGTTTCTCAACCCGGTAATTGGCCATCTGGGATATATGAACCAAACCATCTACTCCCGGATCAAGTTCTACAAAGGCGCCAAAAGGAGCAATCCTTACTACTGTTCCTTCTACAATATCACCTTCGTGGTATTTTTCCTGGGCAATTTCCCATGGGCTCTTAAGCAGTTTTTTGCGGCTCAGGGAAACTCTTTCCTTTTCGTGGTCCAGGGCTAAAATATATACATCAATTTCATCGCCCTCACTTAGTATGTCTGAAGGGTGTTCCACCCGGCGATGTTCCATTTCCGATACATGTAGCAATCCTTCAAAGCCGCCCAGGTCAATAAAGGCACCGTAATCAACAATACGTTTAACTCTTCCCGGACGGGTCTGGCCTTCTTCAATATTTTCCCAGAATTCCTTCTTCAAGCGATTTTTCTCTTCCGCCACCAGTTCTTTACGGGAGAGTACAATCTGGGAACCCCGTCTCTTATTGCGATTAAATTCAATAATCTTAAACTGCAGGGTTCTGCCAATATACTGCTCCAGGTTCTTGACATAGCCATCTTCAACATGAGAAGCAGGGAGAAATGCCACCATACCAACATCCACCAATAAACCGCCCTTGACAGTTCCGGTTACGGTACCTTCAATAATGGAATCAGCACTAAAATACTCACCCAATTTATCCAGTACTTTTTGACTATCTACCTTTTTCTTGGAAAGCAATATGGTGCCATCATCATCCCACTTGAGAACCATAACCTCAATTTCATCACCCACATTTATGAGATCTTTGGCGGAGGTGGCATCTTTTAAAGACATTTCCCGTAGGGGAATTATTCCTTCTGATTTTCCTCCTACGTCAACCATTACCTCATCATCCTGAACCTGAATAACAGTTCCCTTTATGATATCTCCCCGACCGGGAGTTTCAAAGTCTGCCATCTCAGCTTCCATTTTGGCAAATGATTCCTCACTGCTGCTGGGTTCGTCTTCGCTAGCTGGTTCGCTAGTAGCTTCCCCTTCACTAGTAGCTTCC
>CAZUFR010000077.1:0-1066 GCA_964619655.1 uncultured Syntrophomonas sp.
ATGAAAATTATTATTAGTGGTGGGGGAACCGGAGGACATATCTATCCTGCGATAGCTATTGCCCAGGAAATAAAAGACCGGATGCCCGAGGTACAAATACTTTATGTAGGTACCAAAGAGGGTATGGAAAGCAAAATTGTACCTCAGGCCGGATTCGATTTCGAAACTATTGATATTACCGGCATAAACCGATCTTCGCTAATTAAAGCCTCCAAGTCCCTGGCCAAAATGCCGCGCAGTTTTTTTCAGGGCTGGGAAGTAGTCAGAGCTTATAGGCCAGATATAGTGATAGGCACTGGAGGTTATGTATCATTCCCCGTAGTCCTGGCCGCAACATTTTTAGATTGCAAAACCTACATACATGAACAAAATGCCCTCCCCGGCCTGGCTAATCGTAACCTGGCCCGGAGGGTTGATTATGTTATGCTTACTTTTCCTGAGGCGCAGAAACATCTTAATGCTAAAGTAATTAAGCTCACCGGGTTACCGGTCAGAAAAGATATACTTAATGTTGACGCAGGACGAGCACGGCAGAAACTGGGATTACAAAGGGATAAATTCACCTTATTAGTTTTTGGCGGCAGCCGGGGAGCCATGAGTATAAACAAGGCCATGGTAAGTGCTCTTGATCGACTGCAGCATGAAGATATACAGATTATTTGGTTAACCGGTGAGGATGGCTTTGAGGAGATAAAGAAAAGTCTGGCTGACACGGTTGACCTGCAGAATATGAAGTGCAATTTGCAGATATTCCCGTATATGTTTAACATGAATGAGGCCCTGGCATCATCCAATTTGGCCATCTGCCGGGCAGGAGCCAGTACTTTATCCGAGCTGGCAATTATGGGGTTACCCGCAATCCTGGTACCCTATCCCTACGCTGCAGAGAACCATCAGGAAATGAATGCCCGGGCTCTGCTGCAAAAAAATGCGGTTATAATGGTTATTGATGAGTTTCTAGATGGGGATACTCTTTATCAGAGGGTAAGCGAATTAATATCTGACCCGCAGCGGCTTAAGCAGATGAGTAACAATATGCGGCAACAAGCCCGCCCCCATGCATTAA
>CAZUFR010000077.1:1166-4767 GCA_964619655.1 uncultured Syntrophomonas sp.
TGTAACCACTTTTATTAATTGTGCATACTATACAGTGTAGTTTAAACACATTTTTTAAAGGAGATGAGGAGATGACCACCAAATCAAAGCAATGGATTCACATGGTGGGAATTGCTGGAGCCGGTATGAGCAATATAGCCACAATACTGGTTGAACAAGGACATCGTGTCAGCGGTTCCGATCTACAGAGTAACAGTATCACCAGGAAACTCCAGGAACTAGGTATCGAAGTATATCAGGGCCATTCCTCCTCTAATCTTAAGGAAGGAGTTGATTTGCTGGTCATTTCCTCAGCTATTCCCCAGGACAATGTGGAGGTTAAGCGAGCCCAGGAAAAAAATATTTCCGTTCTTAAACGGGGACAAATGCTGGCTAATATCGTAAATGACGGCAAAGCTATTGCTGTTGCAGGTGCACACGGGAAAACTACAACTACCTCAATGCTATATACGGTTTTAGAAAATTGCGACATGGATCCTACCTTCATATTGGGTGGAGAGATGCAGGATAACGGCAGGGGAGCCAAATTAGGTCAGGGAGAGTTCTCTATAATCGAAGCTGATGAAAGTGATGCCTCATTTTTGGATCTGAGTCCTTATATAGCTGTTGTTACTAATATTGAAGATGACCATCTGGACTATTATAAATCTCTGGAAAACATTCAAAAGGCTTTTAAACTCTTTATTGATGAAGTAAAACCCAATGGTTTTGCCTTGCTTTATAATGGTGATGTCTCGGTGGCAAAAATTAAAGCTCATACCCGCAGTAAAGTAATAACTTATGGCGAAAAAACCGATTGTGATTATTATATGCAGGATTGGCAGGTTTATGAAAAAGGCTCCAAGTTTTCAGTTTACAATAAAGGTGAGTGTCTGGGTGAGGTAATACTTTCAATACCTGGGAAACACAACTCCCTTAATGCTCTGGCAACTATGGCTACGGTCCATGAAATTGGTCTCGATTTTGCAACCGCAGCCAGAGTTTTAAATGGTTTCAAGGGCCCTAAACGTCGATTTGAACATATAGGTCAGTTCGGGGACATTAATATTATTGATGATTATGCTCATCACCCTACCGAAATTAAAGCTTGTCTTGAGGCGGCACGTAACTACCATCCAGAAGGTAGAATTATTGCCGTTTTTCAGCCCCACCGCTTTTCCCGTACGAAAATGCTGGGAACGCAATTAGGAAATGCTTTCACCGGGGTGGATAAGGTAATAATTACCGACGTATACCCGGCAGGGGAAAAACCTGTACCAGGAGTTAGTGGTCGGATGGTTTATGAAGCGGCAGTAAATGCGGGGTGTGATGCAGAATATTTGTCGTCGTTCCCCGTGATAGAGAATTTTGTTCTTAATTCCTTAAGAGACAATGATCTTCTAATAACTATGGGCGCGGGTGACATATGGAAACTGGGCATTTCTATACTTGACAAACTACAAAAAAATGAACCGCAAGCCTAAACCTGGCGGAGGTGTTTACTTGGAGACCTTGATAGTGAGAGGAAAGAAACCTCTTAAAGGGCCGGTAAAAATAAGTGGGTCCAAAAACGCTACCCTTCCTATAATGGCTGCCAGCCTGCTATCCTCAGGGGAAGTAATTCTATCCGGAGTACCTGACCTGGAAGATATAAATGTTATGTCAGAAGTGTTAAAGATATTGGGTGCTAAAGTACGCAGGGAGAAAGATATCCTTATAATAGATAGCCGTACTATAAACTCGGTTGAAGTGCCTGAGCATATTTCTCGAAAAATGAGGGCATCTAATTTAGTCATGGGAGCCCTCCTGGCAAGATTCCAGCATGCTCGAGTTGCCCATCCTGGAGGCTGCGCTATTGGGAGCAGGCCAATGGATCTTCATATTAAGGGTTTCTTAAATCTGGGCTATGAAATTAACGATGAATATGGCTTTATGGAAGGAAAGGGTATAGCCGTAAACGGCAAGGAAATTTTACTGGACTTTCCCAGTGTAGGTGCAACAGAAAATATTATGATGGCAGCTACTATGGCCCCAGGTACTACTATTATAAGGAATTCTGCCCGGGAACCGGAGATAGTAGATTTACAAAACTTTCTTAATCGTATGGGGGCCAGGGTAAGGGGGGCGGGCCTTGATACAATTAGAATTGAGGGCGTAAATCGGTTAGGAGGGGTAGAACATAAGGTTATACCTGACCGCATTGAAACTGGAACCTTTATGGTTGCCGCAGCCATTACCCGGGGCGATGTTCATATTGAGAATGTGGTCGTTGAACATATACAGCCTCTGATAGCCAAGTTACGTGAAATTGGAGTAGAAATTAGTCCCTGGAATTCTGGTATTCGCGTTATCGGGAATCATAATATGAGGCCAACTGATATAAAAACCATGCCCTACCCAGGATTCCCTACCGATATGCAGCCTCAAATGATGGCTTTGTTATCAACCGTACCGGGAACTAGTATAGTAGTAGAGACAATTTTCGAGAACCGCTTTATGCATGTACAGGAACTCAGGCGTATGAGTGCCGAAATTAAAACCGAAGGTCGAGTGGCCATAATCACAGGTAAAAGACGCCTGGAAGGTACTCTGGTGGAGGCAACTGATTTGCGTGCCGGCGCTGCTCTGGTACTGGCAGGGTTATTGGCCGAAGGCGAAACCACCATAACTCAGGTGGAGCATATTTATCGGGGTTACGAAAATTTTGATACTAAGCTGCAAGGGGTAGGGGCAGAAATCAAAAAAGGACTGAAGACCTAGCCCTTCGGTCCTTTTTCTTTTTACGGGGTTGTATAATAATCTTTAATAATGATTTTAATGAAGAATTCTGCTATAATCATCACAGTCCTTGTGATTAGGAGAGTATTATGAGCCAGGGCAAATCCCATAAAATTTTTGGAATCTTCGTATTTATTTTGCTCATTCTGATTTGTGCCTATCTTTTTCTACATAGTTCTTTCTTTGCTATTGATAAAATTTATGTAAGTGGTTCAAACAATGTATCTGAAAGTGAGATAATTAAAATATCAGGGCTTTCTTTGGGAACGAATATTTTTACCATGAATGAAAAACTGTGTAGTCAGGCAGTTTCCGTTCATCCCCTTATTAAAAGTAGCATAGTTGTAAGGCACCTGCCCAGACAGGTGGAAATTCAGGTCAAAGAAAGGAAAATATGGGCACTCGTTCCTTATGAAGGTGCTCTCCTTTGTGTGGACGACGAGGGTATATGTATAGATAAGCTGAGTCATTTTTCCCTGACTAATTACCCGATAATAACTATGGATGATATGCCTGATCATGTTAATCTGGGACAGGCTGTAACTGAAACTGGTGTTAAGCTGGCCCGGCAGATATGGAACGCATTGGATAACAATGAACGTAAAGAAATTTCGCAGTTTCATTACCAGAATAAGAGTGGAGAGGTTCTAATCTATACCAGTAAGGGTACTGAATTTAGATGGGGCAATACCGAAAGGTTTGAGGAGAAGACTGCTTTTTTCAAACAGATGCTGAAGATCGAGAGTGATATGCAGGCAAAAGGCAATGATGATTTGGAATATGTAGACCTGAGGTTTAAGGGACAACCGGTAGTTAAAACCAGGATGGAACCCGGTACTTAGCT
>CAZUFR010000077.1:4867-6111 GCA_964619655.1 uncultured Syntrophomonas sp.
AAGTTGGAGAGATTGGCGGACGTAAGCATAATTAAGTTGTTGCAGGGAATTAATTGGCAAGAATTTAGAAGGTGATATTAATGCAAAGTAAAAGCGCCAAGATATCTATAGCTATAGTCAGTCTGGTATTAGGAATAATGCTGGCGGTGCAGTTTAAAACTACGGCCAGCAACAATGCAACCCAAATACCTGCTCGGGTTGAGGATGTTGCACAGCAATTAAACTCGGTAACCCAGGAACGAGATGCTCTAGCCGAAGAAGTAGTATCTTTACAGGCAAAGTTAAGCAATGTACGGAAAAACGATGAGGCTATGGCTGATTTGGAGGAAGAATTACAAAAAACCAGAATGGCAGCCGGAACGACTGCAGTGGTAGGTCCTGGTATTATTCTTACCGTAAATGATATTCCTCGAAAAATACAGGCGGGTGAAGATCCTAATGACTCTATTGTACACGATAGCGACTTATTCACCCTGGTTAATGATCTTAAAGCTTCTGGAGCAGAAGCTATTTCCATTAATGATCAAAGAATTACGGCTATGTCAGAAATTAGGTGTGCCTCTACTCTAATATTGATTAACACTCGGAGGGTAGGACCTCCATTTGTTATAAAGGCTACCGGTAACCCGGATATGCTGGAAAGTGGCATGAACATCAATGGCGGTTGGTTAAGTATTATGAAACAATGGGGTTACCAGATTAATTTGCAAAAAACGGAAAAAATACAAATACCGGCATATAAGGGACCTATAAGATTTGAATATAGTGTACCGGTGGAAAAAGGGGAAAAGGCGGAGTAGTCTATGTGGTTGTTAATAATTTTTTGTTTACTAATAGGTCTGGCCATAGGTTTTCAGATGCCGGTTTTATTACCTTTGATTTATGCCAAGTATATGTCAATAGCTATTTTAGCGGCCCTAGACTCCGTATTTGGCGGTATTCGCGGCTACATGGAAGATGGGTTTGATACTACCATTTTTGTAAGTGGTTTCATTGTAAATGCCCTTTTGGCGGCTGGACTTGCTTATATCGGAGACAAGCTGGGAGTGGAATTATATCTTGCTGCGGTAATTGTTTTTGGAGTCCGTATATTCCAAAATTTAGCCATAATACGTCGATATCTAGTGAAAAAATACTAAATAAATTTGCCCGGTTTTAAAGGAATAATACTGACAGTGTGGTATTTTTATGTAGGAGATTATTAAGGGGTGCGTTAGTATTATCAAAAGAAACATGGTGGCAAG